>NZ_JBLGWE010000003.1:0-68311 GCF_050031515.1 Enterobacter cloacae complex sp. 397G4
ATGACGAGCGAAAATAACAGCTTACTTCTGAACCTTCAGGAAGTTGATAAGACAACCGGCGAAGTTGTTAAGCTGGATGTCAACAGTACCAGTACCGTGCAGCCAGTAGCGCTCATGAGACTCGGTCTCTTCGTCCCAACTCTGAAATCAACAGGGAAGAGCAAGGCGAACCGGAAAAACGTTACAGACGCGACTGAGGAGCTTGTACAGCTGTCCATTGCCAAAAGCGAAGGGTACACTGACGTTAAGATCACCGGTTCGCGTCTTGATATGGACACGGATTTTAAAGTCTGGCTGGGGATAATTCGCTCCATGTCGGAGTATGGGGTAAAAAGTGACACCCTGGAACTGTCGTTCGTCGAATTCGTTAAGATGTGCGGATTTGACTCCCGTCGTTCAAACAAAAAAATGCGCGATCGCATCAGTAATTCCCTGTTTAAACTCGCCTCGGTTACGCTGAAGTTCCAGAGCGAGACCAAAGGATGGACCACCCATCTGGTGCAGTCAGCCTATTATGACATCAACGAGGATATCGTTGAGATCAAGGCTGAACCTAAGCTGTTTGAGCTTTACCACATGGACAGAAGGGTACTGCTGCGGCTGAAAGCCATTGACGCCCTGCAGCGCAAGGAATCAGCCCAGGCGCTTTATACCTACATCGAAAGTCTTCCCCAGAATCCTGCGCCTATTTCCATGAAACGGATGCGTGACCGGCTGAATCTCACCTCAAATGTCTATACGCAGAACCACACGGTGCGTAAGGCGATGGAGCAGCTGCGGGATATTGGTTATCTGGATTACACCGAGTTTAAACGTGGCCGAGCCACCTATTTCAGCGTGCATTATCGCAACCCTAAACTCATCAGTGGTCCTGTGAAGGTTCCGCGCAAAGAGGAAGAAGAGAAGGCGCCAGAGCAAAACTATGACGAAGTCATTAAGGCGCTGAAGGCTGCTGGCATCGATCCTCTTAAACTGGCTGAAGCCCTCTCAGCGATGAAGTCAGAAAATTGACTGTGATATGCATAACATGACTGCCGTATGCCGTAAAGGACATTCCATTGACTGTGATATGCATCACGCATACCGCAGTCAATATTTATTCTCTATCATGTCTGCCCGGATCGAATAATATTGACTGTAATATGTGATTTCGGGTCGTGATACGCAGATATTGACTACGGTATGCGGGTTTAACGGTGGTATTCCCTGGTCTGTTCACTGCTCCCCGGGTGATAACATGTCACAGTCAATTTTTCAGTAAAGCTCTATACCCCTTACGAAAATCTCAATCGAATGCTGAGACAGTCATGTTACCTGACGGTATCCGTTCCCCTGTGTACTGCAGGTTTAGCCCGGCAGGATGAGACTTCAGCTATCTGTATAACCCGGCGCCAGCTTCATACTGCTAAATGCAATCAGGAAACGGGAGCCGGATGGCACAAAGGAGTGGGCCACAGATGGTGAATAGCTTTCGCTATTAATGGGATGATCCGCTGGGCATTCAAGAAAAACACACCGTGAGAAGAACGGCCAGAATGCCTGCATTGCGCCCTGTCTTTTATGCAGCATGCAGATGCCTGCAGGATTGCAGGTTAGAGGGCTGGAGCACGATAGTTCAGTCAGCCGGCGGATGCCCTGGTGTGGTGGTTCAGGGGAGGGGTACTTAATGTGGCCTGGCCTGTGAATCTCAGCCGGCCGGCGGCAGGGAGCGAAGGATCTCCGCGGCATCGCGACCGTCACCGGTAAAGGGAACGGCCAGGGTGGCAGCCATGTCCAGCGCAAATACCCGGGTATAGACTTCCATCGAGCGCGGATCCTTATGCCCTGCCAGTGCCTGGATGACCTTCCTGGGCTGCCGGTGATAAAGCATGTGCATAATATAGCTGTGGCGGAAAGTATGCGGCGTCACGGGGATCGAAAAATGCACGCCGTCAGCTTCGGCCCGCTTCACCGCCTGCTTCAGCCAGTTGCGCATTGTCTCATCCGTGACCGGCCATAACGGCTCACGCCGGCGGGGGCGGGTGGTCACCATCCAGCTTTCCATCTGACGCACAAAACTGGCATCCGTCAGCGGTACCAGACGCACTTCATCTTTTGGCGGCCGGCCACGACGTGCCCGCACTTTTTCCGACAGCACCCGAACAAAAGGCCGCAGGCCATCCAGATCGAATGACTCCGGGGTCAGCGTCCGGGCTTCTCCGATACGGATGCCGGTGTTCCACATGGTGGCGAACAGCATGTGATGCCGCTGGTCGGGCATATACCAGAGAAGGGCACTCACTTCCGGCGCCAGCAGATAGGCCGGAGTGGCACCGGTGGAGGTGGCCATGCGTCGTAATGCCACGGCGGTCGCAAAATCAACGCCCGGGGCGATCGGCAATAACGAAACGCGTTCTGGTGAATTCTGCAGGGGAATGATGTTGTTCATCGGCTATTTTTCACGTAGCGCATGCACTGGTTATGGATACAGTTATTCTGACCTGAAAGGCCCGATCCTGCCATCACAATAAATCGCAGCGCGCGGATCCTTTTGTTGTCTTATCCCGCATTATTGCGGGTAAAACCAAATACGTAAAGGATCCTTTTTGAGCACAGATCCACGCTGAAACCAGTCATGACGCGGGCTGAGGGCCGTTTTACGGTTTTTGGGAGAAATGGGGTAATGCCAAAACATGATCTCCTCCTGAAAAGAGTATCAGGCTAAACTGAAGTCTCCGGTCTTTCTTTCATCAAACAAGGAGGCCAGCTCATCATGAAAAAGACCCGCTATGCCGAAGAACAGATTGTGTTTGCGCTGAAACAGGCATAAACCGGCTCACAAATGGGGCAAACCTCCAGAAGCACAGGGATTTCTGAGGCTACTTTTTATATCTATGGACTACCTCCATTTTGCAGGTACTGAATGTGGTTGTGGGTTGTTGTTTGCATCTATCTGTCGTCAGCAATACTAACATCTGTAGCAGATTAATGAGAAATTCAACTGCCACATATGTTCTCGTCAGAATATTAGAACCAGGGATTACTATCTCTGCTATATTTTATGAATGCCAAATTAACTTAATAATTTAACTATAAATCAGAGAGCCGTTGTGAAATCAAGATACAATAAACCAACAAAAAAGTAACTATGTGAAATTAATTCATTTGTCATAAAAATATATGTCGGGTACGATTTAATAGTCTCTTAAGTTTCCTGTTTGTTAATTTATTGCCGTGTCTAATCATGATGTTTTATCATGTTAATGCCTTTTGGCAGGGCTGTTTTAAAACAGCCTTTTTTCTTTGGTTTATGCTGCATTCTTTAACCAGTATTTGTTATTTGAACGCATCAGTTCATGTTAAAAGGTTATAAAATTGAAAAGAATATTATTCGCTGCCATCATAGGTTGTTCACTGTCTGCCTGTTCTTCACCTGCTGAAAGAATGGCTCAATGCGAGGCACAAGGAGTATCTCACGATGCTTGTTATATCGCTGAACAAAATCGTAAATCTAATATCAACGCCGCTGCTGAAAAACAGGCATTAGAGAATGCTGCTAATGCAGTTCAACATGCACAAGCAGTTAACAGAGAGTAGAAGATACAATTCCCGTGATCTTTAATAGCTCAGGGTAACCACCACTGTGTCGGTATAGGTTCCTGCCGCAGGCCAGTTTTGCGCAGGAATATTACCGTAAACCGTGAGTAACTGATCGTTACCGGTGGTTGATGTCTGGTTCTGCACCCTGTCGCTGTCATTCCAGGGTGTCGTATGGCCCGCATCCTGATAAAGATTGTAGCTGACGCAACTGGAACCCTGGCACACCTGTCTGCTTGTGCCGTTATTATGCATACCTTCACCAAGCGCGACGGTAAAATTAGTATTCACCGGGCATCGGATGGCGATATTAGCGGTGGCATCACCACGTAACTGACTGCTGGTAGCCGGGCTTTTGCTCCCAAAATCAAGTGGATCCACACTGACCAGTTCACAGCCATTTTTGACGGTCGCCTGGGCCTCAATGCTTGATGACAGAATGGTACCGCTCATGGTTGAGCAGGATGGCAGAGCATTGTTATCGGCGTTATCGCTGTATTTCACCGTTGCAGGTGTGCCGGCGTCGTAATAGTCGCCGGCCTGAAGTCCGCTTTGTCCAGACGGTATTTTAGCAACGAGGTTGATGTAAAACGTGTAGTTGGTTTGCCCTCCATCCAGAAAGATGTTCCGTTCAGCAAACGCACCACTGTTTGCGCCAATATCGGTACTCAGATCGTCAGCTGAGTAGACGAGATAAGCCAGCGGGGCCCCTGATGGCACCGTATTCATCTGGGGGGGGGCGGTATTCGTCAGATTCATACACAGGCGTACATACCTCGGTGTTGAATCGTAATTATTACACTGGAATTCGAGCGCCTGGTTGGTCTGAGCCATCTCTCCCGCTGTTACCGTACCGAAACTAAATTTCGCCGGGCTTATGGACCGACACTCTGCGGCATAAGCGCGGGGAGAATAGTGAGATACCAGCAAGAATCCCGCACAGGCAAACAGAATGACACGCACTACTGGCATAGAACTTTCCTTTTGATAATAGTCTGACTGCCGACAGCCTCGGGTAAACGGATCTGGCACTGTCCGCTGTCCCAGCTCACAATGGCTTTCCCCTTTTGCGGTGGATCTTCCAGATAGATATTGCCGTCATAACCGACAATCGTCTCGGTTGTTCCCCGGCGCGGCGTATGGCTCTCGCTATCCTTGATCTGTACCTGGGCCGAGAAGGGCACCGGTTTGCCCTGGGCATCATGGGCCAGCAGCAGTATCGCCTTCGTCTGATATACCTCAAAGGTTGTCAACGCCCCCCCTTTTCTGCGGGGGATGGCAATCTGACTGGTGTAAGGAGCCCGGTAATCCGGCGGCAGATTTAAAGCATCTATATCAACATTGTTCTTTTGATACGCGAGCAGGTTGGTCAGGAACAACCGACCATTACTGTCTGTTTTACCCACCAGTCTGTGTTCCAGGCGGACAGGAATATCTGCCACCCCTTCGGTATCTACCATCAGGAAAGCCTCGCCAAGATCGCGGGTCGCATAAAGCCCACCCATAAACAGGCCTACCGCACCGGACATTGATGCGTAGTAGTCAGTCTCCTGACCGTAATTATTGATGCCAGCTTCCATATCGCTCCAGGTATTCCTGCGCTGAACGCTGGCATGCTGGTTATCATTTTGCCCATTACGCACAGAAGCATTCCATCCCCATCCCGGACGGTTTGACTCCAGGCTACGGCTGAGGCTGACCTGCTCGCTATTGCTGTGATTATCATGGTTATGCTGCAGCGTCAGATAATCCCGACTGGTAAACAAAGGAATGGTGAGATTGACGTAAAAGGTTTTATCACGCTCTTCTTCCAGTGACTGGGTAAAACTTGTGCCTAAGATCACGCGTTCTGAAAATGACTTTGACCATGAAACGCCCACATAGCGGGAGCGCTGATCGGTATATTGCTGGTTGATCCAGCTTGCGCCGAGCGTGCCAAGGGAAGGAAATGCCCAGCTGAGAAAGGCGCTGTCTTGTCGCGTGGCCAGTGTCGTATCCGCCAGAGCAGTAATATCGCGAAAAGTTCTCTCCCGCTGGGTATGATTGAGTGAAACATTGAAATAACGATCGTTCCATTGCCATCCTGCTCCCCACTGCAGCCCGTCATCATTCCGATAGCGTCCCCAGGAAAGGTCGAGATGAACCAGACCCAGCGTCGGGGATAACAAATAATTAGCGCCGGCGCCGAGATTATTCAGATTAGCGCCCTGTTCAGTATGTGATTCGAAGGTGAGCTGGTTCGTAGCGCCATAGCGCCAGTCGCCGACGCCAACAAATTCAGTGTCATAACTGAATGAACGGACGCTATAGTCTTTTCTTACCCAACCGGCGTTTAATCCCCACGTATGCAATCCCTGAGTCAGCAGGCGGTTGGTTCCGTAAAGCGCAAGGTCCACCACACGTTGCTGGCCGTTGATATCGGTAATAACCACCTGCGCGCTTCCATTGCCGGAGAGAACCGGCGCAGTATTCAACGTAAACTGACCGGGCGTAACCTGCTGAGAGGATGTTTTAATCCCCTGAATATACAGATCCACCGTTGACGGCATGGTAACGGAATCGGTTAAAATATCTCGAGTGGAAGTATTGATGCTGGGCTGCAGGGTATAGTTGCGAGTCAGGCTAATGCCACCGAACCGCACGCTGTTAGACCAGGTCTGGCTGGCCGTGTAATTATCCCCGACGGTCAGGCTGAGTAATTTATCAATATTTTCCCAGGTCCAGCTGGTCATTAATCGTGTTGTGCCGGTGTCCTCTCCGGAATAGCTTTGGCTGGCAAAGCGACTGTTGAATGAACTGGAAAAGTGGCCCGGACTCAGACCAAACGTACGAAATTCTGAATACGCCGTCAGGTATTGATTATCGCTATTATGGCTGGCGAAAAGATTATAATTAAGCGCCACACCGCTGACCTCTCTGGACAGCTGATCCTCATGGATAAACTGTGCATCCTGACGCGCGCTGAGGTGCTGAAAACCGGTCAGACGAGTGCTGTCGGCAGTGATGAGCAGGGTCTGGTTTAAATCATCATAGCGGTAGCGTAGCCCCTGTCTTTGCTGGAGTTCAATATATTCTCCCGAAACAGGCAGGTCGTCGGTCCGTATATGTAAGCCTTGCGCATCGGATGCCATGATGCTCAGACGTTCTCCCTGTTTTTTTACCGGGATCAGGCCAGTAGCAGGTGAACCATTCACACTGATCGTGAGGTACAGCAATCCCTCGTCTGTAGATGCTCCGCAGACAAGGGGGAAAAACAGCAGCGCGGAAAAGTAGAAGTTACCGTGTAAGGTTAATTGTTTTATTAGTCTCATTATCATTTATAGTCACGGATAAAGACGTCCCTTTATTCATCCCTTTGGGCAGGAACCACGACATTTCACTTCCGGGGAGAACATATCCCATCAGCCCTGGGTTAATGACAAGTTTTTTTCCTGCTGATATCAGGGAAACATTACTTAATTTGATATGCTGAGTATTGGTGTTTTTTATGAACAAACGCGGTGTCGCCCCACTGGTATCTAATGATGCACGAATTTTACTGATGTCAGTTTTTGTATCCGGGCATGACAAAAAGACCGGAATGGAGTAACGCAGCAAAAATTTTACCTGACTGGTTGAAGTATTTGATTTAGTGTCAGGTAATTCATCGACAATTAAACGATAAGCCTGTTCATGCCCCTTGCTGTTGCCAGGTATAATGAGTCTGACAAGTTGTTGCTTACCTGCAGGAATAGCGGCAATAGGGGGGCTGATGATTATGTCCTGGGTCGGGGTAAGTACATCATTATTGTTTTTTTGCTGCCAGAGATAGAGGCGCATCTGGGTACCAATTGGCTCAGGACCGGTATTTTTGATATATATCGGCCGCGCCGCTTGGCCCTGGCAGAAGTTCACGGTGACGGGGTACATCTGTAAACTGGCGGCATATGAAAATACACTCAACGAGCAACCAAAAAAAACGGAAAATGAAGATAAAAAACCAAATTTCATATGCGCAGCCTGAGTCTTAGTAAGTCACTTGCAAAGTAACGGTATCGGTATACGTGCCTGCAGCAACATTACTTAGCGCCGCGTTTCGTATTTTCCCGTAGATCGGAATGACCTGAGCGGCGCCCGTTCCGGTTGAGGCAGAGGCGCTGACTTCAGAATCTGAAGGGAGCTGTTGGGCCAGAGGTTGTGAACCGGCGTTATCCAGGTAGAGCACATACGCTGCAGTGTTGGTACCCGCAGTGCCAGAAGCATTAGTTAATTCATAGGTATGTGCGCTGTCAGAAGTCAAAATATAGGGGGTGCCAGCGGTACAGGTGACGGAGGCATTGGTCTGGCCTTCAATGTTGGTATCGCCGATAGCATGCGTACCAAAATCGAGGGGATCAACGGCAAGAATACAGGATGATTCTACTGTCAGGGTGACATCAAGGTTTGCCGTAGCGGTGGTGGCCGCATTAGCAAAAGCACTGCACAGGAATCCTGCCGAACCTAACGCAAAGACAACAAGACTTTTACGAATCATATCGACCTCATAGCATTAACGTGTGATGAAATAAATTTTTAATAAACTGGTGAAATATCCACATATAAAAAGCGTACAAATCAATACAGGGGCGCCAAACGTCTCCATGATAAACGTCGGGGGATGAAGCAAAGCGTCGTTGTCACTCAGAGGTCCCTGGATGTGGTATCTGAAAGTAGCTCGTGATGTATAATATTGCACAACTTCGTTACATTGCCACAACTTTTGAAAAAAATAGCATAACAATTAGATATTATAAGAAATGATATGATTTACATAACAAACTACCTGGGACGCTCACTGTTGTATTCATTCCGCCAGCGTTCCGTGATTTCCCGTACTTCATTCAGCGTTCTGAACAGGAAAATTCCAGGATTTCTTTCCGATACGTCCGGTTGAACCGCTCAATAAACGCATTTTGCGTCGTCTTACTTGGCTTGATAAATTCCAGTGCCACACCATGCTCTTCAGCCCACAGAGCAATTGTCAGCGAGATCAGTTCCGGGTCGTTGTCCATCCTCAGTTTCAGCGGATACTCCCGGTTCGCCACTATCCTGTCCAGCACTCTGACCACCCGCTGTGCCGGGATATTCAGATCAAATTCAATTGCCAGGGCTTCACGGTTAAAATCATCCACCACGTTGAAGGTCCGGAAACGCCTGCGGCAGACCAGCGCATCGTGCATAAAGTCTATTGACCAGCTCTGGTTAAGAGCCTCAGGCGTCACCAGTGGCCCAGGATTACGTACCGGCAGAAGCTGTTTCCCTTGCGGCGAAAATTCAGTTTCAGCAAGTAATAAATCCGGTGAACGCGTTTATGGTTCCAGGTGATACCCTGCCTGCGCAGCAACTGGAACAACTTCTTAAAACCGTATTGCGGATAGCGCTCTGCCAGCTCAGTCAGCAGATGGATCACCGGTTCATCGCGCCGGTAAACATAGACCGTCCTGCTCAGCGATAATGTCCTGCAGGCCTGGCGGACGCTCATGGCAAATTGTGCCTTCAGATGGCTGACGAGCTCCCGCTTTATCGCTGGTTTTAAAGCTTTTTTCGATAACGTTCTTCAGTGTCCGGCATTCAAGACTGAGATCAGCAAACATCTGTTTTAATCGCCGGTTTTCATCCTACAGGTTTTTCATCTTCTTGATGGCTTTGTTGAATAAATAAGATTTCGTGCGAACGACCCTGTAGCTGGCTGGATTTTCAGGCAATACGCACGCTTTCTGGCATCCCGGCCTTTGTCATCCTGTTCAACGCACGCACCATGGCCATAGCTTCCGCTACCTGACCATCGTAGTCACGCAGCGTCAGTGAATCTCCCAACAACTGCTTCATTCTGTACATTGCCGTTTCCGCTATCGAGCGACGGTTATATTCCGTTGTCCATTTCCACCGTGCATTGCTTCCGCTCAGCCGCTGATTAGCAACGGCACGGTTGCGGTCTGCGTACTCACCGGGCCAGTAACCTGCTCCTTTTCGGGGAGGAATAAGCGCGCTGATTTTTTTGCGGCGTAGTTCATCGTGACAGAGCCGGGTATCGTAAGCCCCGTCTGCCGCGGCTGCCCTGATTTTTCTGTGAGTCTGCCGGATAAGACCCGGGAAGGCTTCTGAGTCCGTCACATTGTTCAGCGACAGGTCTGCACAGATGATTTCATGTGTGTTGCTGTCAACTGCCAGATGCAACTTTCGCCATATACGACGGCGTTCCTGGCCATGCTTTTTGACTTTCCACTCGCCTTCACCAAAGACCTTCAGCCCGGTGGAATCAATCACCAGGTGTGCGATTTCACCCCGGGTGGACGTTTTGAAACTGACATTAACCGACTTTGCCCGCTTACTGACACTGGTGTAATCCGGGCAGCGCAACGGAACGTTCATCAGGGCAAAAATGGAATCAATAAAACCCTGCGCAGCCCGCAGGGTCAGCCGGAATACGCGTTTAATCACCAGAACGGTGGTGATGGCGAGATCAGAATAGCGCTGGGGCCTTCCTCGTGATGAAGGCGTTGCCGACTCATACCAGGCCTGAATCGCCTCATCATCCAGCCAGAAAGTGAGGGAGCCACGGTTGATGAGAGCTTTGTTGTAGGTGGACCAGTTGGTGATTCTGAACTTTTGCTTTGCCACGGAATGGTCTGTGTTGTCGGGAGGATGCGTGATCTGATCCTTCAACTCAGCAAAAGTTCGATTTATTCAACAAAGCCCTTCTTGATATCAGACACTTCCATACCGCCAAACTTCGCTTTCAAGTTCTAGTAGGTGGCTTCAGAAATCCCGGCCTCCCGGCAGACACCTTTAACGGTTCGTCCGGCTTTAACCAATATAATTACGGCAATGATCTGGTGTTCGGTGAATAGGGATTTACGCATAGCGAACTTCTCAGAGGACATAATGAGTATGTCGGAAGATCTCTAAAAGTGAATGGTACGTTTTGCAGAGATACGTACTTTCCGGTTCAGAAAACCGCTGCCATCTTTTTCGGATTATATTCTCAGGAATATCTGCTTCATAAAAAGTGATATATTGCTGACACAGACAAAACCATGTTTCAAATTCATTGCCGACCTCGCCGTTGTTCTCGCTCTGTTCGCAATAAAACCAGTGGGCTGGGTAATGTCGTTCTCGCCGGACAGTAGACTCACCATGAAAGCGCTGGAAATGTCATGGGAAACGCGCGGTAAGCCCGTCGGGTTGATGTTCCACAGTGACTAGGGCAGTCATTATACGAGCAGGTAGTTCCGACGTTTACTGTGGCGATACCGGATCAAGCAGAGTATGAGTCGGCGCAGAAACTGCTGGGATAACAGTCTTATGGAGCGCTTCTTTAGGGGTCTGAAGAATGAATGGGGGCCAGTGACAGGTTACGTAAGCTTCAGCGATGCTGCACATGAAATAACAGCTTATATCGTTAGGTATTTATTACAGCGCGATCAGGCCGCACGAATTTAACGGCGAATTACCACCCAACGAATCGGAAAATCGATATTGGATAAACTCTAAACTGGTGGCCAGTTTTGGTTGACCAGTACACCTTCAATTGGCACCTATCAGGTACTCATTCCAGCGAGCGGCCAGTTTGTCTTTGTCAAGGCGGTAATGTAGTGGGGTGATCACGCGGCCTTCATATTCCTCTAACTCAATGCCTGGTTTGAAATGAACGGTCATGGTCTCAGGATTAATTCCCATCTTGTTCGCGTCAAACAGGCGGTGCAAGGTTGGTGAGAGCAGAATGCCGTTACTTGCGCTGTAATCGCCTTTGGCCGCGCTTTCAATGTGAGCGGCCTCCAGTACACCGCCTAGGTGTTTACCGGACACGGCACATCGGTAGCCGAAGTTGTAGCAAAGCGCTGTCTTAAACTCAGCTTGGATTGCCGCATCGCGCTGACGCACTAGACGTTCTGAAGAACCGCCTTTCAGCTCGGGGCCATCGCGCAGCGGATTGACCGTAGTGATTTCCAGCTCGTCCAGGTCTCCCGGTGTTTCGACGCTGATTTCCAGTGTCTGGGGGGGTAAACGTTGTTCCAGTTTATCTACCAACTTCTCCTGCCGTATGCGCTCTTCTTTAAATGGAACGTGGGTCACGGATAATGGTGCGATCAACTCGACGGCGGCCGTTTCCTTGATAATATCCTGCACGCGGACAACTGAATCATTTGCTGCGGGTGCAGTAATCGCTGCAGCAAAGTACTGTGCGAGCAGATGTTCGGCAGTCAAGCCGCTTTCACGGTGTTTATGTACGAACATCGCAAACTCGCGACGGCTTGCAACGGGAACCTTCTTCATGGCCTTTTCAATACCCGTCAGTTTGCCGCTAATGGTGGCCCCTTTCGGCTTAGGCAGCGGCAGATCGTATGTTTTGATGATAGCAGCTGGCGTGTTAACCCCCATCAACGGCTTCTCGCTTCCACTAAAGCTGACCGCTTCAGGCTTAGCTAATGGGTTTTGATGTAATCCTGCTCCAAATGTCAGTTTCTTTTGAGGTGCGGATGACCGTGACGCGTCACGTGCAATCGTCCAAGCATCTACCTTATTGCTAGCGGGCTTTCTTTTCAGCAGATGAAGTGTTTTGGCTCTGAGTTTGCCTGGTTTCGGGCGCTTATCCACAGGAATTGGAGCGGCTGGCGGCGGAACGAGCGATGCTACAATCTTTTCCTCGCTGGCTCTGCTTTGCTGTTGGTGTTCTTTGGCTCGTAGGCGCTTAACCTCCATCGTACGGGACTGGCCTACCAACGTATCTCGTTCCATATCGTACGTTATTTCAGCAACGTTTTTTCCACGAGCCAACTGGATGGAGATATTCTTCCAGATAGAAACGCCCAAGTACTGGCCTTTCCCGATCTTGAGGTTGGCCATAACCTGGTCGGCTTGCTTATGACGCTGTTCTTCCAGCTTGCGTGCTGCAATCTGCTCAGGTGTTACGTTGTTTTTCGCCTTGCGTTTCTTCGCCATTGTTGCCTCTTGCGCGGTAGCCGCCGGGGGGAGTTAAGGTATGTACTTTCACCTCAACTTATAGAAAACACAGGCCTCATTTTGCAGCATCATAGGTGAACTGAACCCATGCCCGTAGACAAATTCTGTCCTCACGACGAGGCCTGTTCGAAGGCCTACGGCCTGACGCCGCCGAGATAACTGTGGCGCCGGGACCGGTTATAGAATACTTCAATGTAATCGAAGATATCCGCCCGGGCCAGATCCCGGGTTTTGTATATTCTCTTCCTGATGCGCCCTTTTTTCAGTGAACTGATGAACGATTCGGCCACCGCATTGACGCTCCTATGTCAATCGCAAAAACCACACTCTCGCAGGAGGGGGTGGTTCTTGCTTTAAATGTCATCCTTACACTGGCGTGGGGTAATGTGGTTAGCTTTGGCATAGTCGTTAGCCTATTTTCAATGATCGGCCGTAGCAGCGACCAGTCCGATGCAATCCAATCACTTATCACCGACCAATGATCGGTCGGATAGCCCACTTTCTGAGCGGTTTTCAGCACCACTGGATTCATCACACCAAAGGCACGCAGCACCACAAAATCCGGCTTGGCCCGGCGGATGGCCAACCTCTGGAATTGTTGCTCAACACCCGGGGGCGGCACTTCAATCTGTTGTAGGTCAAAGCCGTACTTTTCGCCAGCAGTTCAAAAATCGGGATGGTTTCTTTACCGTATGGCGAACCGTGGTACAACACAATGATCTTTTTGCCCTGCAGTTTTTCAAGCCCACCCACGCGGCTGCCGATAAACTTGATGATCCCAGAAGTTTCGCTGTATGGGTTCAGCAGCAACGGAAAGACATAGGGGAAAAACCTGCCGTCGGTGGAATCGGTTCTGCCGTGATCGATTGTGATAAGCGACGTTTTGTCGCGCGTCACATCGTCAATCATGGCATAGGCGATCCCAACAGAAAGCGAGTTCCATGCCGCAACGTTGATATGGTGCCTTTCGCATGGAAGATGAAGAACGCTGGTCTGGCCGTTAACGCCTGCAGAAATTGAAACATTGTTCCTGTGCTGGGTTATTATCCTGCAATCCGCACAAATTAAATAGGATTATTTCTTGAGGCTTATTTATTTTGCGGTTAAAAATAAGCATCAATAATCCATCAGAGATTTTTTCTTTCATTCGAAATTAAATGGTGAAGCAAACATGAAAAATGAAAGCAGCACGCAAATTCCTGGGGTGCAGTTGGCAGATCTCCCTGCGGCAACGCTCACAGAGATATTAGAGGATGTTAATAAAAAAAGGCAGTTGTTAAACAATATAATTATATTAAGATTCAAATTAACGAATTATCGGAAAAACTGGTAGGCATTAAATAATACCGCGCTTAATGATTTTTATGATGAACTGAATTTAATTTCAGAACGCTTTGAATTGCTGCGTACCAGATTATTTGAACGACTGGGCATGGCGAGCGTGGAATAATCATGACCTGGCAGGACGGACGACTTAAGAAGCACTCCGAGCATTTAGAGATTGTCACCCCAGCAAAGATGGGCGCAACCCGCGCCAACCTCCCGCGGTGGCTGAACGCCTAACGTTTATTTGAGCTGAAAATATGAAAACTAAGCTTGTATTTGCTGCGACTACAACAGCTTTACTGCTGTCTGGCTGCGCCCAGCAGCACTCGGCGCGGAATTGTGATCAGGCTGTCGAGGCCGCTTATCAATTCATCGAACGAGCACTTACCATACGCCCTGAGTTGGCTTATAGCCCGGTGCGTAATGATGCGGATGACGCTTTACTATGGCTGGCGTGCCGTGACGGCAAGGAAAAAGGCGCGGCACACGATAATACACGCCTGATTGCACTACAGGACTATATCAACGAGGCCTCCAGACAACAGGATATGACTGTCGAGGATGGCCGTTATTTGGTTAACGACATGGCGATATATTTATCTCATTTATATGGATATGAGTCGGCGGTTAGTTAATTTAGGCCGTTACCAATACCACATCAAACATCATTTTTTAACTGTTTATTAACGAAAGTATTTAATGCAATGTACATTATGGCAAACAGGAATTATTAATGAAAACGTACAAAAAAATCATTCTGGGTATCCTTCTGGTGCTTGCCGCCTTCTCTATCCTGTCGTCGCTGGCGGTTTATACTGCTGGCTATATGATGGCGATTCTCGTCTTGGCTTGTGTGAACATCTGGTTTAACTGGCAGTACGCGAGTGGAAAATGGCCGGAAATGTCATTCTTTAAGGCCTGGGGTATCAGCATGGCGCTTGCCGCCGTCGGCTTCTATATCACTGCTGCATGTTTTGCTGGGATCTACCAGCACCCTATCTGGGAAATGCTGGCTGAAATGTGGGCTCGTACCCCTGCTTTATTCATTAAGCCCGTAATAATCACCCCTATCAGTCTGCTTATCTGGCGCTGGTTGTTCAAAGAGCCGCGCGCCGCACGCCTAGCGATTGCTTCCGTTGATAGCCACCATTAACAAATAACCCGCCAGCCGAGCTGGTGGCGGGAAACCCAAATACAGGAAAAACACCATGAAACTGATTTGCACCCTGATCACCGTTTCCCTGGTTCTGTCAGCTGGCGCAGCGCAAGCCCAGACCACGATGAACACCATCGGCGGCACAACTTACGTCAACAATGGTAGCACCACTACTACGTACAACCAGATCGGCGGTACGACGTATGGTAGCAATGGCAGCACCATGAACACCATCGGCAGCAGTACCTACGTAAACCAGGGCGGAAATACCACGACTTATAACCAGATCGGTAGCACCACTTACGGATCTGATGGTTCGACGATGAACACCATCGGGAACTCTACCTACATTAACCAGGGCGGCCAGACGACGGTTTGCAACAACATCGGCAGCACAACGTACTGTAACTGATCAGCCTCTCCTGTCCGGGAGGTCTACGGCCGCCGCTAAAGGCAAAATAGAGTGTTGGTCATTGTGTGCGCCTTGCGCCTCTCCCCGGGTGGGGAGGGAATTTTTTGAAGAGGTTCGAATGTTTATTTCCGTTTGGCTCCTGATCGCAGCAGCGCTGCTGCTGTTGTACCGCGTTGGCGCGTTGCTGAAGAAAGTTGATGCCCTGAAATCAGAGCTGGCGGTCATTTCGAAGCATAGCGATTTGCAAGCCAAGGCTCTGGAAAAGTACCAGGAACACATCAAACAGGAGACTACCCGCGCGTGGAATGTCCGGTTTGGCCTGCGTAATACCTTGGGGAACGGCGCTAACCCTGAAGTGCTTAAGCGCTTGCATGACTACGTATTTGATGAGTCGGCTACCGACTATGAATTTGACTGGAGAGACTGAAAATGTGCGTAAACCTTTATGACAATGCCCGTCGCTACGGTGACGAAAAAAAATGAGAATATTGATCGTGGCCGTCCTGCTGCTGTCCGGCGGCGCTCAGGATAACGAATCCCCCAGTATGGGGGATATTCTGGCCTCCAGCGCGTCTGAAACGCTTTTATGGTCTATACCCGTGGTCTTTCAAGAGATAACGCAACAGACGAGCTTACAGACGGATTAAATCCAATTGCCCGTGAAGCCGTTCAACCGCTGGTTGCAGACGTGGATCGCAGGCTCAACGCGGCGCATGAAGCGTTCCAGAGCCGCCTGGAAGCAGCCCAACAGCGACCTTAATCCATGAATTTTCTGGCTGTTGATTTTGACAATCCGGCTCCACTAAACACCGACAGCAATGCACTTGGGGCTATCCCTGTGAATTCAAGGAGGCGCGGAGCGGTGTTTTACGATAAGCCACGTGCCGTTTTCCACAATCCGCTACAGCAAGTGAGGACAGTTCATCCGAATGCTGATGGTGAACGATGCCGGTGAGTTTCGGGCGATGTTCCTGGACCTGGAGTTTGTGGAAGAGCGTTTCCCGGCAATGCAGGCGCGTATCTTTGGCCGCACTCGCTTCATAGGCGCACGTTGCCCTGAGGGTGGAGGCCTTGAATGTTTTGCCCATCCGATTACGTACAACGTGAATAGCGGGGGCAGGAATTTTTGCGGCCAAAAATGCGTCGGTTGCGATCAACACCGCGCAAAGAAGGCAGAAGCCAGAGAGGCCGGGCTAAATGCCCGTTACGATGACTTGGTGGATAGCTGCAGGCGTCATGGCAGCTAGGATACAGGCTACCATGGACTCCAGGAAACCGTCGCGAGGCATTTGAGCAGATCCGCAAGAACTTCCGCGCATACGGCGCCAGGAGCGGCTGCGAGCTGGTGGATTGTGAATGCAGGATGATGGCCAGCGTCATACTCGATGAGGACAAATTGAAACATTTTAAGGCGGCGGTATGCGATACCAGCGTTTGACCGTTTCCTCGCCTGCCATGGCGTGACGTTTTGGATTTGCTGGCCATGGCTCGCAATTACGACCCGCGCCACTGGGCGCTTTATGAAGAATTGGACCAACTGGAAAACAAATTATGAAAAAGACCCTCTTGCTGGCACTGACTGTAGTGAGCAGCGTACATGCTGCCGATATCCCTATGCCTGCAGACATCATCGCCAAAGTGCGCAGCCAGCCTGGAGTGGCCAGCATCGGCTGCAATGAATTTAAGATCAGCGAATATGCCGAATACAACGGCCAGCCCCTCGCGCCGATAAAAGACCTGTTGCATGGCCGCCGTCTTCTGAGCGATGCCAAAATTGAGTGCAGTCTGGACAAAAGCTATAAGGGCGATGGTAAGTATGAGCTGACAGTGAAGGAATACGGCACGCTGAACGGCAAACCTATACATTTCTATCATACCGACGGATCCACTAGCATCGGCGGCGAAATCGGGGAGCCAAGCTCGTGGTCTATCGGCTGCAAAGTGGATGCGATGAACGATAGCAAGTCCTGCAATATGTCGAACGGGGATCTGTTTATTTTTCGTGATAAATCTGGCTGGAGCGTGTTTATCAGCGGCGATCACTATCCTGGCACCGATAGCTTGATTCGTATTAACGGCGGCAAGCCGATCACCACCAGAGATAACGACGGCATGTTTTCGCACACGGCCAGCGCTCGTATCGTTGGACAGCTTAAAAGCGGAACGGAGGTTGCTACCCGCTATACGAACTGGCCTTACAACACCTATACCGACGGCATAGTCAACACTGAATCGGTGGAGACTGCCCTCGCGTACTTAGACCTTATCTACAAAAGTTTCTGATGCCTAAATTTTCAAGAACTGGAATCACATGAAAAAAACAATCATCACCGCAATAGCGCTGGGCATCCTGGCCGCAGCACCGGCACACGCCATTAACGCCAAATATCGCGAACAGCTGGAGCGCTCCGGATGCACGGAGATGAACGCAGGCCAGGGCTGCGACATCCACAAAACCAAAGCGCAGAACGCCGCAGAAGCGAAGAAGAGCCAGAACTTTTCGAAGTTCGCCGGTACCTACTCCGTTTTCCTGGGGAATGGTCAGCGCATTGGCAACAAAATCATTGTGGTGAAAGCTCATGAGGTGCGCTACAACGGCCACCTGGCGGAGCGCCCGCGGGTCGTCAACGGCGTGCTGCTGTTTTCCGTGCAGGAGGCGCAATTCTCCATCACCGGTACGCACGGCAATGAGCTGGGAACCTGGTTCAACGATGCGAACGATACCGGCGGCACTATCGGTCGATAGGCTAACCGGAAAAAAAGACCCGCTCCGGCGGGTTTTTGTTTCCTGGGTGGCTGAAATTCACCCACTAAATCCCATTTGGTTATAATAAAATTACCAAATGAAGGTTATTCATGAAAACATTCAGCTTATCAACGACACCAGCCAGACCACCTCGTTTGTGGCAGGTAGCAGGGTTAAACAATTCTGACGGCGTGTCGCTTCTGGGTCAGATCCATGAAGGCCTTGATGGTAAAGTTGTGGCCCTAATTGTTGACTGGGCGAAGATAACGCAAAACGATCTGCGTAAAATGTCCGGCATCCCTTCGACGACATTCAACCGCAGCCTGAAATCACTATTCAACCCCGACCAAAGCGAACGTCTGGTACGAATCATCCGCATTATTGATCAGGCGGTTGAACTGTTTGAAGGTGATAAAAATGAAGCACAGAAGTGGTTGAATGAGCCTAATCGTTCGCTGGGGTGGAAAGTCCCCGCAGAATTAATGGCATCCGAAACGGGGGCTTATGGGCTTATGAAGCTGTTCACCCGTCTGGAACATGGGGTGTACTCTTGATTCTCTATCGGCTGATAAAGACAAAGTATCCCAAAAATCTGATATGGCTGAATTACCGGATAACTGGGCTGATGAAGAAGCACCACCAGAACTGGCCGCATACGGCGATGCCTGGTGCTTTGCTGGGGAATCGGTAGCGCTGCGTGTTCCCAGTGCATTATCACCCGTTGAGTTTAACTACCTGTTGAATGCTGAATACCCCGATTTCTTTGGGATAGCAAAAATTGCAGAAGAGATCCCTTTCAGGTTTTATACCCGGTTAAAGCCCAGCCGTACTTGATGTTTAAGGAATTACTCATTGACAGAAATCAACACGCAGAGCATCACGCTGTGCGTAGACCGTGATTTATACATTCGAGCTATGCGGGCGGGGAGCGATATTGACCTGGTAATGGTCACCGCGCTTGAGGCTGAGCTGGTGCGCATCGAAGCGGAACGGGAAAAGAGCATGAAAAAACTACGCAATAGCGCCTTCATGAAGGCGCTGGTACCGGAATTGGAGCCGTTTACCCTGCCTGGCTACTATGCCCCTGCGGGGTATGCGCCGCACCGCACGCCAGCGGGTCATCACTTCCTGCTTGTCCACAACGCCGAGCGTCGCACCACCAGCCCGATCACGGTGCCTGGCGTAGAAAACTGCATTGAGCTGGACGTGTGGCGAACCAGCCACTACCGGCACTATGCCGAGCTAAAAGGTTATGCAAACGCCCTGATTGCATGGCTTGCGACGTGCTACAGCATCGTTATCCGCGATAATCGAAAGACCCGCACGGCGAGCATCTTCTGGATTGAACGCCTGGGTGCCGCCATTGCCGAACTGGCGCTGAGGGTGCTGTTTTTCGACGCCCAGAACCCAATGGAGGTCGCGACGGATTTTGAGCTATCGAACGTGCACGCCCCGCGCGTGTGGCGTGACGAACCCGAAAGCGGCCCTGACTGTCTGTTTATCGTCACCCGCCGGAAGATCTAGATCTATTATGCATCAACTTAACAAGCTGTTAATGCTGGCCGCGGCACTGCTCGCAGTGTTGAACGGGTTGGTTATCGCCGGTAATGATCTGCTGTTTGGCCCCCGTTCGAGCCTACCGATGGTGAGCGGCGTTATTGCGGCGTTTTTCGTTGAGTTTGGGATATTCGTCTGGCGCACCGGTACGCAACTGCACCGGGTAGGAACTGAAACACCCGCAGGAAGCCAGGCATACGCCGCCCTGAGCCGTTTAATGGCGCTGGCCTTTGTGGTGGTCGCTCTGATGATGTTGAGTGTGCTGTATGCGCTGTATGACCGTGCAGTACATGGGACTTCGATTTTCGGATAAGTTGACTGGAGAACAGCAATACAAAGCTTTGATATTGTTTTGTATAGCAATTGCTATATAAGAGAGGCGTGTATGAAATCAGATGTCAACTCAACTTGAGAGCTTAAGAGTCTCAGAGGGTACCCATCGATGCCGCTGCAGAAATTCTTCATAAATCGCGAACCGACTTCATTCTGGAGATGGGCTGCAAGGCAGCGGAGAACGTGATCCTTGATCGCCGAGTTTTCAATTTTAACGACGAACAGTATGCAGAGTTCATCGATATGCTCGATGCACCAGTCGAGGATGAGCCCGTCATTATTAAACTCCTGACAAGGAAACCTCAGTGGGATGTATAGCTGCGCCCGAGCCGTTATCCAGCGCCCATCAACTGGCAGAGTTCGTCAGTGGAGAAACGGTACTCAATGAATGGCTAAAGCAGAGAGGTTCAAAAAATCAAGCTCGTGGCGCTGCCCGAACGTTCGTTGTTTGCAAGACGGGTACGAAGCAGGTAGCTGGATTTTACTCTTTGGCCACCGGTAGCGTTAACCACACGGAAGCGACAGGCAGTCTTCGGCGTAACATGCCAGATCCTATACCGGTGATTATACTCGCTCGCCTGGCGATAGACGTCTCATTGCACGGAAAAGGGGTTGGCGCCGATTTACTCCACAATGCAATTCTACGGTGTTATCGCGTAGCTGAGAACATTGGCGTTCGTGCGATAATGGTTTACGCGCTTACTGAAGAAGCCAAAGGTTTCTATGTTTATCTGGCATAAAGGATCCAATCCTCAGGCCATGGAGACATCAGGATGCTTGTGAGCATGTCAGAAAAAGAACTCAGTCGGATCATTTCAGGGTCAATAATGGTGGTTCCACCACAACCGGTGTCACCCAGTTTGGCGGTGTACTTTCTGAACTGGGGTTCGAGTTGATTTGTGCCAACAGTCCCCAGGCTAAAGGTCGCGTAGAGCGAACAAATCAGACACTCCAGGACCGGCTTATCAAGGAAATGCGTCTTGAATGAGTCAGCAGTATTGAAGCAGCCAACGCCTGGCTGGAAACCTTCATCGCTGACTTCAATCGTCGCTTTGCCCGAGCTGTAAAATACCCTAAAAATCTGCATCGACCCGTGGCTGAAAACAACGAAGAGCAGGATGATATCTTTGCCTGGCAGGAACAGCGTAAGCTTTCTAAAACGCTGACATTCCGCTATGACAAAATGATTTATCTGGTTGAACCTACAGAAGAAAATACTCGCATTGCTGGAGAAAAGCTTGCTTTTGAGTGGGGGGCCGACGATGGCGAGCTGGCTCGAAGTGTCGATCTGCCTGTCATCATTTCCATCACCGCTGTCCGTTTCATGCTCCGTATTACGTAAAACCGATTGATTGCGACCAGCCGGAAGCCCTCCAGGAAATGGACATCGTTTTTGGCTGAAGCGCTGATATCTTCAATGAAGTGTTTGCACCGAAGGCATATTTATGACCCCGCGCCAGACAGAAACCTCGTCAACCTTTGCCTCCGCGCCGGGTTGACCCAGGCGAACGCCAGCCGTTTACTGACTGTAACAACCGTTCGCACATACTGGATCGAACCAGAAACCCGTTTGCGTCAAAGCACGTTTGAGCGTCAGCGTGCAATGTGTGAACTTGTGCAAGCGCTACATGCTGCGGGCATCAAAGATATTCAGATCGGGAGCTTTTGCGGGCTGTCTGATCGCATTGTTCAATTGCTGTTAGCGAAAAAGCTGTAAGGGCTGAAAATGGGTAAGAAAAAGAAGGTCTTAATCAGCGCATACGAGAAAAGTCGTAAAGCCGAGCGCCGTGCCCAGTCTGGAGCCATTATGAAGGCTTTGGATCTGAAACTCTCGAAAGGTGCGATGGATCAGATTAAAGATTTTATTTCTCAACAGCTTTCACTCGGATATACCCCAGAAAAGGTATCGGCCAGTGTTTTAAAGCAGCTTGATGCTATTGTGAAAAAAGTGCGTGAGCGTGAAGAGAAATTGTCTCGCGCCCAGGCGGCTCGCGTGCTCAAGAAAAACCGCGAAACGGCTGCAAATAAAGCCTATTCGATGCTTTCCATTACGCATAAAGAGCATCGCGGCGCTGAAATCTGGGGCATGGTTTATAACCTAGCATTTAAAGACGTACCCGCCAGCGAAATCGTATCTCGACTGAAAGATCACCCAGTCGTCAAAGAGTCCTACGAACACGCGCAACGCGTGCGCGAAGAGCAGATCCGCCGCGCGGCAGAACGCCAGGAAGAACAGCTCCGCGTGCGTGTCGATATGCGCGAGGTTCTGAAATACCTGGCTGAGAAGAACGGGACAACCTACGTCCCACCAGCCGACCCCGCGCCGCGTCACCAAGTAGACAAAGCTGATGATATTCGCAACGTTAGTGCACCGCTAACCGTAAGGCCGCTGGGCGGTAAAGAGTCCGAGAGCAAGACGAACCCGCGCACCTATGATTTGCCGAACCTTCCGATTAATCCGGGTAAACTGAAAATTGAGAATCAGGCGGCGGTGCGCCAGGTTACTAAGGCACGGTATGCCGATTTCATCAAACACCTCATTCACAACAAGTTGAATGGCCGTGACGCGCTGACGCTCGCTAAAGTCTTCATGAAACAGTTTGAGCCAGCGGCTGTTGCGCCAGCTCCCGCAAATGATCCGGTTGTGCCACCTGCCGACCGTGCGCCGGTGACTGAGCCCCAGGAACAGAAAGCCCCTCAACACATCATCGATCCGGTTATTGTGGATGGCGTTGAATACCGTAGCACCTGGGAGGCAATGAAGACCCTGGGAATTGGTGCGGATGCAGACGCACGTCGTTTCCGTCGTGATGTTAAGGCCAAAGGGGAAGACCTTTGGGAGCATAACGGCGAGCTGTACCATTTTGAGCTGAAAAATAAGCTTCCAGAACAGATTGCCGCTATCCAGCAGGAAGAGCGCGAGCTGGTGGATATCGAATTTAATGCCTCTGGCCGCGTGGCCGAAGTATTCCAGCGCGATCCGCGTGCACAGGCCAAATTCCGCGAAATGGTGCTTAAAAACTTTGATGGCCGTTGCGCGGTGACGGGCAAACGTCTTAATGGCGTACTGGAAGCGGCACATATTGAAGGTGCAGCCGTGCGTGGCTGCTACAACGCCAGTAATGGCGTGCTGCTATCCCCAACGTTCCACCGCCTGTTTGATCGCCATATGATGGGAATCGACCCTGTAACGCTCAAAGTGAGCTTTGCGCCTGGTATTGAGTGGGAAGAGTACGAAGGGACGGAGATTAAGCCGCTTTTTTACAAACTGAACCGTGAATTTCTGGCCGAGCGCTGGGCTATTTTCCAGCAGCGTAATGCCGCCGATAAAACCGCATAATGGATTATCGATGTACATCAAAGAGAATCTGGACGGAACGTTTTTCCGCAAAACCATTGAGCGCGACGGCTACAGCTTGTATTGGTTTCGGCGTACTGATGGTGAAGTGTTCGCCGTTGAAGAGTCTGAACACGCCCTGGGCGACGCAGCGCCGGTGATTTACGCTGATGGCCGTCCGACGGGCAATAATGCGGGTGAATCGCTATTTGTCGTGACTGATGCCATGCGGGCGCTGCCGGACGGGGAGATCGCCCCATACCCACCTAGCGTGAAGTTTCACCCGATTGTTGACGAGAAATTCCGTGATAGCCGCTATGGTGTGCGCGTCTTGGTGCTTGGTGAATCATACTATGACGACTAGGAAGATACCGCGCCCGATTTCACTCAATGCGTGATCCGCGATCATGCCTACTCCCTCGGATTCCCGTTTTTCAGCAAACTAACCAACGTCCTGCGGGGATGTACTAACACGCCGACGGACGAAAAACACCGCGAAGCCTGGCAGCACGTCGCTGAGCGTGAAAACAGTCTATCTTGTTACGGATGGCTAAAGCGGCTCTATATACTCCTGAGCGCGTGGGTGCGCACGCGCTACGCTGGTGACGGGCTAGTGCCGGTGAATTGTTTAAAACGATTCTACGCGGATTTCAACGAAGTGCGTGATGCGATATCAGCCGCCGGATAGGCGGTTTTTTATGGGTTTGCGCATGTACATTGTACGTGATATTGTGATACTAAAGCCCCAAACAGGAGGCGTAACAATGAGATCACTACATACCGTGTCACCGTTATTGATTAATTCCGCTGATTTCAGCAAAAAATTGGGTATGTATTCCAAAAACGCAGAACATACAGAACAATTTCTTGCCCGTGGAGTGGAAGACTACAGAATTGATGGCTACGTTCCACCTGCTAACTATCGCCTGGTTAAAGCCCTCCAGCGAGACGAATATCGGATCGTGACCGTTGATAATGGCAAGCCATACACCGCCTATGCGGTGAAGCTGGTACACCACAAAGAAATCACATATCCGCATTACGCCGTTACTCAGGTGATGGTCTGGCGAACTCCGTCCAGCCGTCACTATTCCGCTATCCAGGGATTCGCGAAGCTGTTTTTCCGGCATTTACTGGATACCACCAATATCGTGGTATCAGACAGCGAACAAACAGGCGATGGACAGCGTTTCTGGCTTGATATGCTCGACTGGGCATATAACAGCGGTTACTCGCTTTATGTTGCTGATGGTACCGAAGGTGAAGAGTGGCCGAAGTATCACATTACCAGCCTGGACGAACTGGAAAGCCGCTGGCTTGAATACGCCTGGGGCAATGACCGCGACGTGCATATACACCGCCGCCTCATCATCAGCAAAAAGCCGCTGGAGGCTGCGTGATGGACGTCAAAGAGCTGCGCCTTTCTCTGGGCGTTTCCCGCGCTGAATTTGCCGATGCGGTTGGCGCGTCTCCCGCCCTGGTGCAGAGCTGGGAACTGGGGCGGCGTCAGCCTTCCGGCGTTGCCTCTAAAATTCTGATGCTCCTGCAGCGGAATCCGCATTTACTTAATGATCTGCGGGCGATTAAACCCAATAGCGCCGTGAATTAAATTCATAGCCATTGCTTTTTTGCGGGTACTGACAGGATCGGCCAAAGTGATATCCTGATTCCAGCACCCAGAGCTTCAAAGAGCGAACGGGACACATCGCGCAGCGTGCCTTTGCATGGCATTGGCACGTTGAGGCAGAGGTGTGGCAGGGCATGGGCCGTAATGGCTATGGGTGACTACCCCCGACTAAAAATTTATGAGCATGGTTAGAAATCAAGCCTCTGAATCTATTGATGAATTTTACACATCTGTTAATGAGCTAAAGGCATGTGCAAGCGACCAAAGGTTTGTAGACACAATCAATAGAATTAGCATTACTAAAAATGAAATTGATGACATTCTAGAAGATGTTGAAAAAAATACACTAGATTCTTCCATACCCTCTCTCTTCAAGCACTGTATAGAATGGGGTAAATTATATCCCAACGGTTTTTATATTAAGCATGGCGATTCCAAAGCGAATACAGAACAACAAGATATTTTTAATAAATCTATGGCTATTTCAAAAATTACGGAGGTATATGGATATGATAGAAGGAGTTTTGAGTTACCAATTAAATCTCGATTTTTGAGATTCCATTCATCGCAAGAATATCCTCAACTACAAATCGCAGATATAGTAACAAGTGCAGCAGTTTATTATGTAGATTGTTTAAATCGAAATCAATTAGATGATTATCTCTTTAAAGAGCTCAGAAGAATTAAAATAGATAACTATTTTAAAGTTATGGTTATATGGCCTACAATATATGTTACGCCTCAAGAACCAGGAACAGTCTATACCGGTGGACTAAATCCGGCGTTTGGAGTTGCAGAGTATCTTTCTCAATATCAATAGCTGATTCACTGTTCAATTTGGGGCGCATTAGCGGCCTTTTCTTCCCGCATTTCTCTTGGCCGTACGCTTGATTAACGCACCACAACATAGCAACATTCGCTCCTGGCACAAAGCAGACGTTAAAACCTCCAGTATCGGGAAGCTTCTGGATGCCACGTCAGCGGCATGGAAGCGACAGATGATGCTGCATGTGTCTGAGGAGTCAAATGGCGCCTAAAGCCCGGCGTAGTCTGTTACTGGTTCATAAATTCTGCCTGCCTACCCCCTGCCCTGGTTCGAAGTCTAGACTGCCGGCTCTCAAGCCAGCGGGTCTGTACCTCATGAGCTGTTCTGTTCATAACCCCTTTGTCTTTGCCTCGTTAGTGGATCACATCCCTGATTGAGCTGTCACTGTAAGCACACCCGTTTTAGTTCCACGCACTTTTTGAGATTTCCGGGGTTTTGACCCTGGCCCGAAATCAGTGCAGTGCTAAATCAGAGATCTTCGTCTTTCCGGAGACTTCGGATGAATTCAGCCGGAGTCATGTCATTTAATGATGAATGCGTTCTCTCATGATTATATTCCCTGCGCCAGTTGTCGAGTTTGTCCTGCGCATCTTCCAGCGAGAGAAACCAGTGAATGTTCAGGCATTCATCCCGCAGACTGCCGTTAAATGATTCAATAAACGGGTTATCCGTTGGTTTTCCGGGGCGGGAGAAGTCCATTGTGACCCCGTGCTCATACGCCCATTTATCCAGACTTTTCGAAAAAAACTCGCTGCCGTTATCTGTCTGAATACGTACCGGCAGGCGCTTGCCCAGCACCCGCAACCCTTCCATCACACCCACCACATCCTCACCTTTCAGCGACTTTCCGGCATGGATCGCCACACACTCCCGACTAAAATTATCCACTACAGTCAGCGCCCGGAAACGTCGTCCGTTAAACAGGTTATCCGACACGAAATCCATACTCCAGCACTGATCGACACCAGTCAGGACCGGACGTTGCTGACGATGTGCTGCACTGACATGCCTGCGGGGGCGCTTTCTGCGCAGGTTGAGGCCTTCCAGACAGTAAATCCGGTGTGTTTTCTTGTGGTTAACAGGCCAGCCTTCCCGCCGCAGCTGAATATGAATACGCGGGCAACCCTAGCGGATCCGGGTTTCCGCTATTTCCCGGATACGCAGGGTTATCGCCCGATCATCCCGCCGGCTCTGCCAGTGGTAAACGGTTCTGCTCTGCATCAGCAGTCCGCATCCCCGTCGGACACTGATACGGTAAGCCTCCCGCAGAAAATGCACCGCCTGACGCTTCTGAGCCGGCCTCAGAACTTTTGTTTCAGTACCTCCTGCAGCATCTCCTTGTCCAGACTTAAATCGGCCACCAGACGTTTCAGACGCTGATTCTCTTCCTCAAGCTGGCGCAGGCGGCGCAGCTCTGTCACGCCCATGCCGCCAAACTTTTTCTTCCAGTTGTAAAATGTGGCTTCAGAAATGCCCATCTTTCGGCAGACTTCCTCCACCCGAGTGCCGGTTTCGGCCTGTTTCAGCGCAAATGCTATCTGTTCTTCGGTATAGCGGGTCTTTTTCATGGCGATGTGCCTCTCTGTGAGAGGGAAGAAAGACCGGAGACTTCAGTTTAGCCTGGCACTGTTTTCAGGGAGGAGATCAGCAAAAGCGATAAATCCATGCGGGCTGGCCTTTGGCCAGCTTCGCTGTATAAGGGGAAAAATGCGGCATATCCAGACATTTCACTAGGCAATTTGAATTCAGGTATCTATGCTGGGGATCCTTACAACAGGAGGTATTAAGATGAAACTTGAAGCTATACAGATAGATAATACCGTAAGAAGAGGTCTTAAATCTTTCACTGATGGGGTGATTATTCGTGATACAAAGGTATTTATAACGCTCAATCTCCCGGATGCTTGGAAACCCACTATTGAGGGGGAATGGCGGCATATGTCGGACGCCGACACATTATCTGCTCGTATTAAAATGCTTCAGCATGCGATTTATGAGCGGTATGAGGGATACAGTGCAGATATTCCCGCCAGCTGGGCAAGATAACTTCTGACAAACCTCACCGGCGAGCAGGACGTTCGCCAGCATCATTCTCCAAAGTACTTAAATATTCCCTTTCAGCATGGCTACCGCATCCGCTTCGGGCATCTGAAACTGAACCCGATGCCGCGCAGCAACATCAAGCGCAAACACCTTCGTATAGACCTCTGTGGAGCTAATCGATTTGTGGCCCATCAGGCTCTGCAAAACCTTCAGTGGTATACCGGCGTACAGCATGTGCATCGCGTAGGAGTGACGGAACGTATGGGGGCTCACAGGTACTGAGAACGTCACCCCGTCGGCCGCTGCGGCCTCCACCGCTTCGCTAAGCCAGGTGCGAACGGTACGGTCTGTAATCTCCCAGATACGCGCCTTCTCCATTCTGCCGGTGCGCTTGTTTCGTCTTTCGAGAGGAATTTTCAGGGTGGCCACCATCATCTGCAGCTGACTGACATAGTGGTGATCGGAAAGGGGAACCAGACGATGGACCTGACTGCCTGCGGGGGCACGACCTGCCGTCCTGGCCGCTTTCTCGGTGCGCTGCTTGAGCGTGGCCAGCTGCACGAACGGATATGGCGGCGCCAGCGAAAAATCCCCCCGGGTCAGCGCGAGCGCTTCATTAATGCGCGCGCCGGTGTTCCACAGCGTCGCCAGCAGCATCTTGCGGTGAAGATCCGGCACGTAATGGAGCAGGGCGCTGACTTCCGGCGCCAGCAGGTATTTCGGGAGATCATCCTGGACAATCGCCATCTGGCGCAGGGCCAGTGCTGCGGGATAGTCGATGGTCACTGGCAGGGCGGCCATCGAGCCCTGAGTAGCTGAAGGTATGAGGCCTGTCATGATAGGTGTTGACCTGCTCCCCGTTGATTAGTACACCCCGATGTTAGTAATGTCTTCATAAGCCACATGAGGACATCCCCATGAAGAAGCGTTTTTCCGACGAACAGATCATCAGTATTCTCCGCGAAGCCGAAGCTGGGGTACCCGCCCGTGAACTCTGCCGCAAGCATGCCATTTCCGATGCCACGTTTTACACCTGGCGTAAGAAGTATGGCGGTATGGAGGTGCCTGAAGTTAAGCGCCTGAAGTCGCTTGAGGAAGAGAACGCCAGACTCAAGAAGCTGCTTGCCGAAGCCATGCTGGATAAAGAGGCGCTTCAGGTGGCTCTTGGGCGAAAGTACTGACGACAGACCAGAAGCGGGAAGCCGTGATGTTGATGTGTGATGCGACCGGTCTGTCGCAACGTCGTGCCTGCAGGCTTACAGGTTTATCCCTGTCGACCTGCCGCTATGAGGCTCACCGTCCGGCTGCTGATGCGCATTTATCAGGGCGCATCACTGAGCTGGCACTGGAGCGCAGGCGTTTTGGCTACCGTCGTATTTGGCAGTTGCTGCGCCGTGAAGGGCTTCATGTTAATCATAAGCGCGTGTACCGGCTTTATCACCTCAGTGGCCTGGGCGTAAAACGCAGAAGACGTCGTAAAGGGCTGGCAACAGAACGTCTGCCGCTGCTCCGTCCGGCGGCGCCCAATCTGACCTGGTCGATGGATTTCGTCATGGACGCACTTTCCACCGGTCGCAGGATCAAGTGTCTTACCTGCGTCGATGATTTCACAAAGGAATGCCTGACGGTCACTGTTGCCTTTGGGATTTCAGGCGTTCAGGTCACGCGTATTCTGGACAGCATTGCACTGTTTCGAGGCTATCCGGCGACGATAAGAACTGACCAGGGGCCGGAGTTCACTTGCCGTGCACTGGATCAATGGGCCTTTGAGCATGGTGTTGAGTTGCGCTTAATCCAGCCGGGCAAGCCAACGCAGAACGGATTTATTGAGAGCTTTAACGGACGATTTCGCGATGAATGTTTGAATGAGCACTGGTTCAGCGATATCGTTCATGCCAGGAAAATTATTAATGACTGGCGGCAGGATTATAACGAATGCCGCCCGCACTCCACGCTGAATTATCAGACACCGTCTGAATTTGCAGCGGGCTGGAGAAAGGGTCATTCTGAGAATGAAGATTCCGACGTTACTAACTGAGTGTTGTATCTAATCGTGGGGGCAGGTCACTATGTTGGATTATTCTACCTTGACCACCGGTACGAGATGTGGCATCAAATATTCCCCATAGTGTCTCTAAAGAATCAAGTTGTCTTCTGATTATCTCCGCTCGATGTGAAGCTGCAAGATTCTTAACAGATTGGTTAACTTGTGCTTTTACTGTTTTATAAGCGACAATCCAACCAATGCCAACTCCAACAAAAGATGCCCCGGCAGAAATTAATGCCGTTAATATTTCTTTTTCCATACCCTTAGTTCCTTAATCATAAATATAACTACATCATCTGACTGGTCAAACTTATATTCATCGATTCACAGGATCAGCCAGCCTTAAAACGTGGGCCGGTCCGGTATCGCTCGTCATCTGCCAGCATTTTCTCAACCAGAGTAAAGTCATTCCTTTCACAGAAAACATACTGCTCAGAAAACTGAACCTGCAGCGAATTGTAACGAGTGACATTCTCCTGGCTCAGCGGAAAAGACAGATAGTCAGTATAACGCCGGATATGCTCAAGCATCTCAAACGGGCGCATATGTGCCGGTATGCAATGCGGCGCGCATGCCAGTAAAAATTCAATGTCCTGCCGTTGCTGAAGCATTCCTTCCCGTATGGAAGGGCAGTACAGGGCGAGCATCAGCGTGGACGACAGCGGCAGATAAATTTCTATACCGCGAACCGCCAGTCCGAGGTTGCCGTATGGCCCGAAGTCATTACTGTTCTGCAGGACCACCGGGTTATCAGACACGTAGAACGGATGATCGGCCGTGGTCTCAAAGAGATACCAGTCTTTATTCAGGTAATGGTCAATATGAGGCGCCTGATCGGCCAGTAAACGCAGAAAAACGTGCCGGATATCGCGATCTGGCGATATACCCAGGACATCGGTCACCTGGTCAGCTGTCGCGCCGATACCAGCCAATTTATCCGCAAGCACAGAGACCATTCCGGCTATACGCTGCTGCTCGCCAAAGGTACGCGCACGCTGCACGGCCACAAACACGGCCAGTTTGTACCGCTCCTCCTCGGTCAGCCGGCGGATATCCCTGTGCTGCAGCAGTGCGGCGATCACCGGCGCGGCATGGTGTTCGTAAATCCCTAGCAGTGGCTCCAGGCTCAAGCGATCGGGGTGATCGTCAAGATTGTAAAAGGTGTTGCGCACGCTGGCGTCGTCGGGCGTGGTGGCGTAACTGCACCCGCGGGCCTTGTCAAAGGCGTGCAACCGCCGGCGCTTACTTTTTCCCGGCGCACTGAAGTGCTTCAGTAAAAAACGTGGCACCGTGTGCTGCCGGACGACGTCGGTCTGTAAGTTCAGGGGATCGGCCATAGAATCAGCTCCGTGATAAAGCGGGTATTGATACACCGCCAAAATGATTACTATCAAAATTCCTCAATTAATGAGTATAAAGCCGCAGTACCCGGTTCGCTAAACTCTACCGGCTAATGATGCGATCGGAGAAGTGATCATTGAAACTCCGCACCAGGCGACTGCGCCACAGGGTACATCCCTGTCATTGAGCCCCTGGCAGGCAGGTGTATATAAACTGCAGTAATCACCTGGCAGGTAACATGACCAGACACAGGGGCAGTAGCGTTCCCCAGGTCTTTAGCACAACCATAATCACTGTCGGTACGTCGGCCTACCGGGACGGCTATAACGGTAAACCATAAAATAATATCAGATGTGAGATTATAGATAATAAGCCGTTCATCACCTGCAGATGACCCTTCGAAAAATCATCATTAAATATGACAGGAGCGCAGTATGGCCAGCACAGAGAAGATATTTACCCTCTCCTATGACGAACTGCTTGAGCACACCAAAAAAGTTGTCACCGATTTCAGGAATCTCAGCACGCCGCCGGACATCCTGGATATCTGGAGCAACAATGGAGTCATCGTGCTCTGGCGCTCACTTGTCGAGGCAATGGGGGGCCCGGGAAGGACTATCTCAGTGACTTAAGGCAACTCAAAAGTCTGGGCGGTCTGAACTTCTGCGATCAGGACTCAACTCACGACACAGACTGATAAACGACGTCTCTCGGCGCCGCTGCAATGGCGGTGACTATGACCACATGATCACGCATTGAATCAAAACCATCTGCCGGGCATAGAGCAGGCTGACGCGTTCCGTGACGAGCTGCGCCACCGTAAAGGCTTCCGTTATCTAAATCCTGGTCCCTTAAGTCTCTCACACACAGCAGCAGACAGACTACCTGTATCATATTTATTCGTACAGTCGCTCTGATCTTTAACAAAAAGAACTAAAGTCGTCATAATCAGAGATACAATTAGGCCCGGTATTAATCCCTTAAAAGCATCCTTAACCTTCTTATCTTGCCTGTACCCCATAATACAAAAGAAAAATATGGGGAATGAATACAGCGCAAAATCCATTATATTAAACAAACCTAAGAACATTACCGGTAACGCCAGAATGGGACCGAAAATGAATGCGATAATGATTGTGACGATATACCCATTCATAAATCACTCCTTAATTAAATGCTGTCGAATTCATTATATGTTGTTCTTATTTAGAATGACAAACTGTATCGGTCAAAATTCCTCAATTAATGAATATAAAGCTGCAGGAGTATGTCGGTAGCTTACAAACATCACCTCCAGATTATGATGGCTGACCAGATATAAGGCACGCCTGAGAGCAGAAATTATCCAGCCAGGTTCATTACCAAATGCTCCGCCTCCGACCATAGTCACATATACTCTCGGATTGCCTGTAAGCCGGTAGTTCAGAACACCTGCCAGCAACGTTGCTTCGTAACTGGCTTCCAGTACCAGCGATGCAAAAGGAGCCCAGTCTTCCCGGGGAGATGAGTTATACGCGACAGGTAAGGCAGAGCAGAGAGCCTGAGACACAAACTGATCTTCAGGTACTCCTGGTATAGTGACTTCAGTATCTGAGTGCAATCCGATGCGTAACTCCTGTCTGAGCCTGTCCCGCATTTGCTCATCCAGCGATGCAATATAACGGCTAATAGCCTGCACCGTATTAGCCGACATCAGGGCATACCCGTTTTTCATTCGTATGCCATCAATGCCGATAGCCTTTTCCATATCAGCCAGCGTGTTAAGCTGGCTGGTAGTGGATTGTCCAGTCTGTGACCCCATCGGGACAAGATAATTACGAAATACTGTGGCAGCAGCACAGGCCATAGCGCAGGCAGGTCCTTGAGTATGATCAAACTGGTAATCGGTAATCCCCTTTTCTGGCGTTGTATATTCACATGGCATTTCGAGTAAGTTGAACTGACTGGCAACCTGGATCAGCGCGCCCTTCACTTCGGATTTTCGGTGGAGGTCATATGCATCAGCCTCAAGTATGTCAAATCTGCACCTTCCATACGGTTCTGTCACAAGATTGCTGACCGCTTTCCTTAATTCGGCCAGACTCGGCATGGTCAGAATACCAGAACGATAAGAAACAGATGGCTGGCTTCTGGTATGAAGAAAAGGGCCTTCCTGGAAAAAACGAGCCTGAGTCTCTGCATAGTCTGATTCTTCGAATCCAAATACGTCATTAAACCAGCTCATGATAAGTTCCTTTATTGAAAATGCAGACATTTTATTAATATCTTTATTTATAGGTAAATTCAACAATTAAATTTTACTGCCTAACAATAATAAATTGTAAAAATGAATTATATATTCAATATGATAATTACTTATTAGACTTGCGCTGCTTTTAATGCATAAGTCTGAAGCTTTTAAAATCTCCCTGTCGTGATAGCTGTCCATATTGATGATTGAAATTAGTTACGATGCACGGCTAATTTTAAAGCTAATGTATGCGTACATTAGCTTTAAAACACGGATCAGCCTCCGACATCTCATAAGCCAACAGCCTCGATGAGCTCTGGTCCCTGATTCTTAACATTACCAACAGCGCGCGTTACAGGATGCCATAAGAAATGATCAGCGGACACAGCTCCATCAGCAGCAATTTCTTCAGCCTCCTTACCCGAAACGTCCTGTTTCATCCACTCCCGGGCGGCGTCCGGTACCAGGACAAGCGGGCGCCGATCATGGATATCAACGAGACCTTTATCAGCCGCGGCCGTGACAATCAGAAACCCTTCCGCCTCATCACCACGCTCAAACGGAGTGCTTCCGATCGCGGCCATGAGGATTGGCTGGCCATCTTTACGGTGGATGAAATAGGGCTGCTTCTTGTCTCCTTCACGCTTCCATTCAAACCAGCCATCAGCAAAGCAGATCGCCCGACCGTGCTGCCAAAGAGGTTTAAACATCCTGCTGCTGGCTGCGGTCTCAACCCGGGCATTAATCAATGGCGGTTTATCCCACCACCCTGGCGCGTAACCCCAGTGAACCGGATCGAGCTGCAGCTGTTCGTCGCGTTCGCTCAGAAGTAACACCCTGGTACCCGGGGCGACGTTATAGCGACCGATGGGTTCCGGGTCGTAGGCAATATTTCGATCGGCTACATTGGCGAGGAGAGAAAGATACTCTTCCCGCGTCATTGACTGAGAAAAACGTCCGCACATGGTTACCTCCAGTGGCCAGACTGAAAGTATAGAAGATGTGATCGATGTGGATCCGGGTTCAGGATGCCGCGTCAGTGGCATGGAGGCGCCAGCTGAAGTTGAATGGAGGGGTCGTCTCAGAAAACGGAATCTATGGTCACTCCCGTTTTTGCAACACCGATTTTGACGACAAGTTGGCTTGCTTGAATCTATCCGGCGTCTGAATGGGATTTTATTCCCGCGCCTTGATGAGTTCCGCGCCTGATGAACCTCCAGAAAATATACGGCTTCAATGAGCCTTTCCGTTTTACAGGTTCCTCAACAGGCCGGTGGGCCGTTAGTATCATCAATATCAGTATTCGCAAAACCAGATCAGTAATTCTTTAAACCGGTGTATTTCTGCCGTTATGCTACATAAGTTTGCTGTCGTGCCGTTAGGGCCCAGGCTATTCTGGCCAGCTTGTTTGCCAGAGCACAAGTGACGACAAAGTTGCTTTTCCGGCACAGTAAATCCCTGACCCAATCGGCCAATTTGCCAGACTGGTGTTCCAGTTTTTGTATGAATACCCTGGCACATTGAACCAACAAAGTTCGGATCTTTTTATTACCTCGCTTACTAATTCCCAGCAATGTCGTCCTACCTCCCGTGCTGTACTGCCGAGGTACAAGCCCTGTTGCCGCCGCAAAGTCACGGCTGCTGGCGTACTGCTTCCCGTCGCCAATCTCAGTTGAAATAGTACTCGCTGTCAGTGTTCCGACGCAGGGAATGCTCAGCAAGCGCTGTCCAACCTCATCTTCGTCCAACTTTCGTTTCAACTGGGATTCCAAATCTTTAATCTGCTCAACAAGATAGTGATAATGCTGTTGTAATTTCAGCAATAACTGGCTGAGGTAAAGAGGCAAACTATTATCCTCAAGAATGGTACTCAGTCGGCTAATAACGGCAGCTCCTCGGGGAACGCTAATGCCAAATTCCAGCAGAAAAGCATGCATTTGATTGGTTGTTTTTACCTTATCCTGAACCAGGGATTCACGGACACGATGCAGAGCCCGCATTGCCTGCTGAGATTCCGTTCTGGGCTGCACAAAACGCATAGACGGACGCGATGCAGCTTCACAAATAGCTTCGGCGTCGACAAAGTCGTTTTTATTGCTTTTAACGAACGGGCGGACAAATTGTGGTGATATCAGCTTTGGGGAATGCCCCAACTCTTCCAACTTGCGTGCCATAAAGTGAGAACCGCCACAGGCTTCCATTGCGATGGTTGTAGCGGGGCATGTCGCCAAAAATTCGATCAACTTTGGCCGGGTAAATTTTTTACGGTAAACAGCCTTCCCGCGACGATCCTGGCAATGAATATGGAAAGAGTTTTTACCCAGATCGATACCAATGAGCGCAATGTTTTCCATGATAGTTCTCCGAATGAAAGCCTGTCCTCAGCATAGTACCGGGAAGGAGGGAGTGACCATCTCATTAAATAAAGCACGCTAAGCCGGTTGCAGCGGCCTGAACTTGCCCGCGTTCGAGCCATGCCTGCACGTTCGAATAGCTGCTTAGGCCGAGGATGTCGCCCGCTGCGTAGAATTCGACCAGCGCATTCACCCAGCCAAACGTCGCAATGTCCGCGATCGAGTAATCATCGACAATCCATTCGCGGCCCTCCAGCCGGTGATCCAGGACCCCGAGAAGACGCCTGGATTCATCAACAAAGCGCTGCCGAGGTCGCTTGTCCTCATAGTCCTTGCCGGCAAATCGCAGGAAAAAGCCTAGCTGTCCGAAGGTCGGCCCAACGCCCGACACCTGAAAGAACACCCAGGCCAGAGTCTCGTACCGCTGGGCGGGTGTTGTTGAGATGAGCTGCCCCGTCTTGTCGGCCAGATAGATGAGGATCGCACCGGTTTCCCATATGCCAATGGGCTGGCCGTCAGGGCCAGCCGGATCGATGATCGCGGGTATGCGGCCGTTGGGATTCAACGACACGAACGCTGGATCCTTCGACTCGTTGTTCGAGATGTCGACGAAGTGGGGCTCATACGGCAGGCCAGTCTCCTCCAGCATCATCGAGACCTTGACGCCGTTGGGCGTGGGGGCCGCGTATAGTTGCAAGCGATCCGGATAAGATGCTGGCCAGCGCTGCGTGATGGGAAAGGAGGAGAGGTCTGTCATATCTGGATCCTGGCACTGCGACGGCGGCTGAATGGAATGATCTGCTTCAAGGCCGGGTTCGACGACCGCGTCGATTGACGCGGTCGTCGGAGGTTGCGAACCGGATCGGCGCGGCACTAACGGCAGCGAAGCCTATTCCGCTGCAGCCCCGGCCGCAGGGCTCACATCGCCGGCCTCATGCCGCTTTGGAAGAACCCAGTCGGGACGGACGAAGTGGCAGGTGTAGCCGCCCGGCCGCTTCTCCAGATAATCCTGGTGATCGGGCTCGGCCTCCCAGAACTCGCCGACCGGCTGGACCTCGGTCACCACTTTGCCATCCCACAGCCCCGAGGCATCCACATCGGCGATCGTATCCTCGGCGACGCGCTTCTGCTCCTCGTCGACATAATAGATGCCCGACCGGTAGGAGAGCCCACGATCATTGCCCTGGCGGTTCAGCGTCGTCGGATCGTGGATCTGGAAGAAGAATTCCAGGATGTGCCGGTAGCTCGTCACTGTCGGGTCGAAGACAATCTCGATCCCCTCGGCATGCGTGCCGTGATTACGATACGTGGCGTTCGGAATATCGCCGCCCGTGTAACCCACACGGGTCGAGATGATGCCGGGCCGCTTGCGGATCAGATCCTGCATGCCCCAGAAACATCCTCCTGCGAGAACAGCGCGCTGATGCATGTTAAGCCTCCTCTACTTGATCGAGATATTCACCGTATCCCTCGGACTCCATCTCGTCGCGCGGGATGAAGCGAAGGGACGCAGAGTTGATGCAGTAGCGCAGACCGCCGCGGTCGGAAGGACCGTCCGGGAAAACGTGGCCCAGATGGCTGTCGGCGTGTACCGACCTGACCTCCGTCCGGACCATGCCGTGTGCACTGTCCCGCACCTCGTTCACGTTTGCCGGAACGATCGGCTTGGTGAAGCTGGGCCAGCCAGTACCCGAATCGAACTTGTCCGTTGAAGCGAACAGCGGCTCTCCCGACACTATGTCGACGTAGATGCCAGGCTCCTTGTTGTCGTTGTGCTCACCCGTGAAGGGCCTTTCGGTCCCCGAATCCTGGGTAATCCGGCGTTGCTCGGGGGTCAGGCGGTCAACTGCTGCCTGTGACTTCTCAAACTTCATGATAGTCTCCAATAATTAATCTAAATAGATGCGCGGAATAGTAGATCACTGAAAGGGAACTCAGCCCGGATTGTGCGATCTGATCAATCGCCAAACCAACCAAAACCACCAACCGGACTGAGCGATGCCGATCATAGCACCAATACCCCGTGGCGAACGACGCCTGATGCAGAAAGCTATTCATAAAACGCGCGATAAAAATCATGCCCGCAGACTCACGGCCATGCTGATGCTTCATCGGGGTGAACGGGTCAGCGATGTTGCCAGAACTCTCTGTTGTGCTCGTTCATCCGTTGGTCGCTGGATTAACTGGTTTACGCACTCAGGTATTGAAGGCCTGAAATCCTTACCCGCAGGGCGCTCCCGACGCTGGCCTTTTGAACATATCTGCACCCTGTTACGTGAGCTGATAAAGCATTCTCCCGGCGATTTTGGTTATCAACGTTCACGCTGGAGCACCGAATTACTGGCATTAAAAATCAATGAGATAACCGGTTGCCAGTTACATGCAGGAACCGTTCGCCGCTGGTTGCCATCTGCGGGGCTTGTATGGCGCAGGGCCGCGCCAACTCTGCGTATCCGTGACCCACATAAAGATGAAAAGATGGCGGTAATCCACAAAGCGCTGGATGAATGCAGCGCAGAGCATCCGGTATTTTATGAAGATGAAGTGGATATCCACCTTAATCCTAAAATCGGTGCGGACTGGCAGTTGCGCGGACAGCAGAAACGGGTAGTGACGCCGGGGCAGAACGAAAAATACTATCTGGCCGGCGCACTGCACAGTGGCACGGGTAAAGTCAGCTACGTGGGCGGCAACAGCAAAAGTTCAGCGCTGTTTATCGCTCTGCTGAAGCACCTGAAAGCCACTTACCGGCGGGCGAAAACAATCACGCTGATCGTTGATAACTACATTATCCATAAAAGCCGCGAAACACAGCGCTGGTTGAAAGCAAATCCCAAGTTCAGGGTAATTTACCAGCCGGTTTACTCGCCGTGGGTGAATCATGTGGAACGGCTATGGCAGGCACTTCATGACACGATAACCCGTAATCATCAGTGCCGCTCAATGTGGCAGTTACTGAAAAAGGTCCGCCATTTTATGGAAACCGCCAGCCCATTCCCCGGAGGAAAACATGGTCAGGCAAAAGTGTAGCGGTATTAGGCGCAGCTATTTAGAACGTCGGTCACCTGGGAGGTCATGGAAGCACCTTCATCTTGAACTGGATTGGACACGCTCGCGCACAAAGCGCGCTGTGACTCGGCGGACGGAGAAGCTCGCGAAGTGCGTTACTCATAGCCACTTGGCCTTCTTGAAGCGCATGAATAGGAGAAGGCAGAACACCGCTATCACTCCGAGCACGACGAAGTAGCCATATGGCGTGTCCAGTTCCGGCATGTGCTTGAAGTTCATGCCATATATTCCGGCGATCGCCGTCGGGACCGCCAAGATCGCCGCCCAGGCCGCGAGCTGGCGAGTGACCACACCGATCCTTTGCGCTTCCAGAAGGCTGCTGGCCTCGAAGACCGTGGACAGGACAAGCAGGAGGCCGTCGACCATGGACTGCACGCGGTGGACATGGTCCGCGACGTCGTGGAAATATGGTGTCATTTCGGCGCTGATGCAGGGAAAGTGGCCGCGAACGAGCTTTCGCACCAGCTCGGCCATAGCCCCGAGCGTGCGCTGGAACCGCGTGAGTTCGGACCTTAGTTCGAAGATTCGCGCCACCTCTTCTGGCTCGAGGAAATCGTGCAGCGACCGTCGCTCCATCGCCAGGACGTCGTCCTCGATCATTTCGAAGATGGGCAGATACTGGTCGACCACTCGGTGCAAGATCGCGTGCAGCACATAGTCGACACCCTTGCCGAACTGCGTCGGCGATGCCTCGAGTTGCTCCCGAAGTTTGCCCAGCGCTCCGGCATTGCCGTGCCGCACGGTGATAAGGTGATTGTGACCGGTGAAGATCGCCATCTTGCCGTAGCTGATCCGGTCGCCGACCAGCTCGGCGGTCTGGGCGACGACGTACAACTCATCGTTGTAGACCTCGAGCTTGGGCGGGCACAGCGGGTGCATGGCGTTGTCGATCGCCAAAGGATGGAGGTTATACGTCGTCTGGATCGCGCTGAGTTCGTCTGCGGTGGGCTCGCTAAGCGCGATCCAGCAGAAGCCCGAGCGATTCTCGTTTAGTTCGACGTGCTCATCGAGCCTGATTTCACGGACTCGCTTACCTTCGTTGTAATAATATGCGGCGATAATGGTCATGCAGGGGTCGTCTCAGAAAACGGAATCTATGGTCACTCCCGTTTTTGCAACACCGATTTTGACGACAAGTTGGCTTGCTTGAATCTATCCGGCGTCTGAATGGGATTTTATTCCCGCGCCTTGATGAGTTCCGCGCCTGATGAACCTCCAGAAAATATACGGCTTCAATGAGCCTTTCCGTTTTACAGGTTCCTCAACAGGCCGGTGGGCCGTTAGTATCATCAATATCAGTATTCGCAAAACCAGATCAGTAATTCTTTAAACCGGTGTATTTCTGCCGTTATGCTACATAAGTTTGCTGTCGTGCCGTTAGGGCCCAGGCTATTCTGGCCAGCTTGTTTGCCAGAGCACAAGTGACGACAAAGTTGCTTTTCCGGCACAGTAAATCCCTGACCCAATCGGCCAATTTGCCAGACTGGTGTTCCAGTTTTTGTATGAATACCCTGGCACATTGAACCAACAAAGTTCGGATCTTTTTATTACCTCGCTTACTAATTCCCAGCAATGTCGTCCTACCTCCCGTGCTGTACTGCCGAGGTACAAGCCCTGTTGCCGCCGCAAAGTCACGGCTGCTGGCGTACTGCTTCCCGTCGCCAATCTCAGTTGAAATAGTACTCGCTGTCAGTGTTCCGACGCAGGGAATGCTCAGCAAGCGCTGTCCAACCTCATCTTCGTCCAACTTTCGTTTCAACTGGGATTCCAAATCTTTAATCTGCTCAACAAGATAGTGATAATGCTGTTGTAATTTCAGCAATAACTGGCTGAGGTAAAGAGGCAAACTATTATCCTCAAGAATGGTACTCAGTCGGCTAATAACGGCAGCTCCTCGGGGAACGCTAATGCCAAATTCCAGCAGAAAAGCATGCATTTGATTGGTTGTTTTTACCTTATCCTGAACCAGGGATTCACGGACACGATGCAGAGCCCGCATTGCCTGCTGAGATTCCGTTCTGGGCTGCACAAAACGCATAGACGGACGCGATGCAGCTTCACAAATAGCTTCGGCGTCGACAAAGTCGTTTTTATTGCTTTTAACGAACGGGCGGACAAATTGTGGTGATATCAGCTTTGGGGAATGCCCCAACTCTTCCAACTTGCGTGCCATAAAGTGAGAACCGCCACAGGCTTCCATTGCGATGGTTGTAGCGGGGCATGTCGCCAAAAATTCGATCAACTTTGGCCGGGTAAATTTTTTACGGTAAACAGCCTTCCCGCGACGATCCTGGCAATGAATATGGAAAGAGTTTTTACCCAGATCGATACCAATGAGCGCAATGTTTTCCATGATAGTTCTCCGAATGAAAGCCTGTCCTCAGCATAGTACCGGGAAGGAGGGAGTGACCATCTCATTAAATAAAGCACGCTAAGCGTGCGTGGAGGCTGGCACCCAGCGGTACAGCGTCGGAATGGACACGCCGAGGTTCTTGGCCACGTCCTTGGGCGGCACCCCGCTGGCCAGCAGCTTCTTGGCCGACTCGATCTTGCTGTCGGTCATCTTCGGCTTGCGGCCGCCTTTGCGGCCGAGCTGCTTGGCGACTTCCAGCCCGGCGCGGGTGCGCTCGACGGTCAGCTCGCGCTCCATTTCGGCAAGGCTCGCCATGACGTGGAAGAAGAACCGCCCGGATGGTGTGCCGGTGTCGATGGAGTCGGTGAGGCTCCTGAACTGGACACCGTGCTTGTGCAGATCGCCGACCAGATCGACCAGTTGCTTGACCGACCGGCCCAGCCGGTCGAGCTTCCAGACGACCAAAGTATCGCCTTCGCGCAGCATTTCGAGCGTCTTGGCCAAGCCAGGCCGGTCTGCCCGCGTGCCACTCACCTTGTCCTCGAAGACCTTTTTACATCCGGCCTTGCTCAAGGCTTCGCGTTGCAGCTCCAGGTTCTGATCCTGCGTCGAGACGCGCGCATAGCCAATCAACATGGCTTGTCTCGCGCCCGGTCGATGCGTTCCTGCATCGCCTGCATCACTTCTTCGTGGGTGTACGATCTGGCGTTGGCGTCGGTGGCTTGCCGCAGGGCTTCCTCAACCTCGCGCGTCATCCGCTCGTAATCCTCCGGCCACAGCGCTTGCTCCATGCGCAGCGACGCCTGACCCAGCAGGTGCAGCAGGCTGAACAGCCGCATGTCGTTGGTGGCGACGATGCGCTCCCGAATCTGCTCCTGAATAGCTTCGCTAGCCCGATGCGCTTGTGGTGTGGCAGTCCCCTCGTAGTCAGCGGGGAATTCCGCTTCCTCGGCAATCCTTGCCCAGGCGCTGGCCAGCGCCTCGATGGTTGACGTGCTCATTTCCGCCGCTCCTGTGCTCTTTGGCGAATCAACCGGCCAAGGGGCCTCGACGCGAAAACCAGCAGCATCACGCCTATCGGATACCAGGTCGAGAAGACCACCAAGGCATCGAAGGCTGGCCGTCCGGTGTTGGTAGGCAGTACGGCGGTCACAGCCATCAACCCGCCGACCGTCCAGATGATGCGCCACACGTAGGGCATCACGCGGGGCACGTAGCCGTCATCGAAAGCGGTCTGGTAGTAGCGGCGCAGGCCGCGCTCGGCAAGCGCCTGGCGCTGCCGCTCCGACAGCGCATCCGTCCGGCCATACCAGCGCCGGAATGGTGGACAGCGCAGCAGCAAAGGGGTGAAGAGGATCATCACCGCCACGATCGCGACACCCCACGCCATGACGGCGCCGGCATCGGGCCGCTTGGCGTTCTCGATCACGGGCGCGAAGACGCCCGGAGCACCGATCATCCAGAACAGCGCAATGTGCTGATGGAAGGAGAGCTTCATTTGCTCATCCACTTGCGCAGCAGGCGCTTTTTCAGGGAGGCGCGTTCTTGCGGGTTGCGTCCCTTGTGATTGGCGATGCGATCCGCCGTGGCGGCCTGGCGCTTGACGGGCCAGTAGGAGCGGCCATCCTTGCCCATCGACCAGACGCTGCTGGCCTGGTTTTCCAGCAGGGGCAGATGGGCGCTCAGGGCTTCGGGCGACGCGCTGGTCAGCGCCGTGCGCTCACGGGTGCGCCAGCGCTGATGCCAGAGCTTCTTGTCCTCGCGCTCGCTGCCGCAGGTCGTGTGCCCGACGATGGGTGTTTTGCGGCGGCTGCGGCTCATAACGTAGTGGTCTCCAAGAACATTCAGGACTGATCCCAGGCGTCGATGGTCAAGACCTGATCGGCAGGACAGGCGGCTACGCGGTCGGGAACTGGATGGTGTTCAGTCTCATGCCGACCCCATTCGATTGATCGCGTCGCTTGCGGCACGCTGCGACGCAAGGAGGTTTGCGACCTGGTTTAGCAGCCGTGTCCGCTGCATGTCTGTTACCTATCTCCCCGACCGCTCATTGGACCAACTCCAGAGATTGGGCTCTATCGCTCAGCCAATACGAAACCGGCATTGGCTGATGCCACAACCGAGACTAACACAAATGGCTCGGTACCTGTATTTCGCGCCCCGTGCACTTGGCCCGGTCTTGCCACGGCTATCTCACCTTCCCTGAGGGCACGAACAATCCCATTGCCCTGAAAGTAATCAGCCATTCCCGACAAAACAGTCCACGTGTCTTGGCCGTGAGGATGAATGTGAGCCGCAATTTCCTGCCCGGGATGGACATGCCAAACCACGATAATTGAGTCTCGGGTTTCAAGCACAACGGAACGAATAGGCTCGCCTTCGGACGGCTGAACATACTCGGCTACAGAAAATATTCTCGATTCAACAGTCATCGGAGATCCCTCTTTCACAGTTGTCGTTACGGTCTTCATCGTCGGCATCCTGACGCACGGCGGGCAATTGCTGGAGCAACGCCGGCAGCCATTCCTGTACCGTCTCCCACACCACATCGAGGTTGATGTCGAAATAGCCGTGAGCCATGCGATTACGCATATTGCGCATGCTGCGCCACGGCACGTCGGCATGCGCCTGGGTGAACTCGACGTAGCCATCCATCACCTTTGTGGCCGCCTCGCCGATGACGATCAGGCTCATGATGACGGCCTGCTGGGTGCGCTTGTCGGCCAAGAAGTCGTCCTTGGCCATCCCTTCCACGAAGCTGCGCGCATCGGTTGCGGCCTGCTGAATGTGGTCGAGGTAATCGGGCAGGCGGTTCTCGCTCATATCGGTTGCGCCTCCGCGAGCACCTTGGCCCGGAACTTCGGCGGCAGGTCGCCGGGAGTCAGCAGATCGACGTCAACGCCGAGCAGCGATTTCAGTTCTTCTTCCAAATCGCCCAAGTCCAACAACGTGGCACCGGGCAGCGCATCGACCAACAGGTCGAGGTCGCTGCCATCCCGGTCGGTGCCATGCAGCACCGAGCCGAAGACGCGCGGGTTCGCGGCGCGAAAGCGGCCTACCGCTTCACGCACTGCGCTTCGCTTCATGTCAAGCACAACAGACGGTCGCATGCGCATCCTTTCTTATCGAAACTCGTTGAGATGATATGCAATCAAGAATAGAATTTCAAGAACTATTTTCGAGAATCGCAATGCCTTGATTCCCGTGCCGCGCCGGTTGCCTTGGCGGGCTTGTCACAAACCTACGTTTTCAAGAAGAAGGAAACCGCATGCCCCGCCGTTCGATCCTCTCCGCCGCCGAGCGCGAAAGCCTGCTGGCGTTGCCGGACACCAAGGATGAGTTGATCCGTCACTACACGTTCAGCGAAAGCGACCTCTCCATCATCCGGCAGCGGCGCGGCCCGGCCAATCGGCTGGGCTTCGCGGTGCAGCTCTGCTACCTGCGCTTTCCCGGCGTCATCCTTGGCGCTGATGAGCCACCGTTCCCGCCATTGCTGAGACTGGTCGCCAACCAGCTCAAGGTCGGCATCGAAAGCTGGGACGAGTACGGGCAGCGTGAGCAGACCCGACGCGAGCACCTGGTCGAGCTGCAAACGGTGTTCGGCTTCCAGCCGTTCACGATTGGCCACTACCGGCAGGCTGTCCAGTTGCTGACCGAGCTGGCCATGCAAACCGACAAGGGCATCGTGCTGGCCAGAGCCTTGATCGAGCACCTGCGGCGGCAGTCGGTCATTGTGCCCGCCCTCAACGCCGTCGAGCGGGCGAGCGCCGAAGCGATTACCCGCGCCAACCGGCGTCTCTACGACGCCTTGGCTGAGCCGCTGACGGACGTGCATCGCCGTCGCCTCGACGATCTGCTCAAGCGCCGCGACAACGGCAAGACGACGTGGCTGGCCTGGCTGCGGCAATCCCCGGTCAAACCGAACTCGCGGCACATGCTGGAACACATCGAACGCCTCAAGGCGTGGCAGGCGCTCGACCTGCCCTCCGGCATCGAGCGGCTGGTTCACCAGAACCGGCTGCTCAAGATCGCCCGCGAGGGCGGCCAGATGACGGGCACTGTTGCAAAGTTAGCGATGAGGCAGCCTTTTGTCTTATTCAAAGGCCTTACATTTCAAAAACTCTGCTTACCAGGCGCATTTCGCCCAGGGGATCACCATAATAAAATGCTGAGGCCTGGCCTTTGCGTAGTGCACGCATCACCTCAATACCTTTGATGGTGGCGTAAGCCGTCTTCATGGATTTAAATCCCAGCGTGGCGCCGATTATCCGTTTCAGTTTGCCATGATCGCATTCAATCACGTTGTTCCGGTACTTAATCTGTCGGTGTTCAACGTCAGACGGGCACCGGCCTTCGCGTTTGAGCAGAGCAAGCGCGCGACCATAGGCGGGCGCTTTATCCGTGTTGATGAATCGCGGGATCTGCCACTTCTTCACGTTGTTGAGGATTTTACCCAGAAACCGGTATGCAGCTTTGCTGTTACGACGGGAGGAGAGATAAAAATCGACAGTGCGGCCCCGGCTGTCGACGGCCCGGTACAGATACGCCCAGCGGCCATTGACCTTCACGTAGGTTTCATCCATGTGCCACGGGCAAAGATCGGAAGGGTTACGCCAGTACCAGCGCAGCCGTTTTTCCATTTCAGGCGCATAACGCTGAACCCAGCGGTAAATCGTGGAGTGATCGACATTCACTCCGCGTTCAGCCAGCATCTCCTGCAGCTCACGGTAACTGATGCCGTATTTGCAGTACCAGCGTACGGCCCACAGAATGATGTCACGCTGAAAATGCCGGCCTTTGAATGGGTTCATGTGCAGCTCCATCAGCAAAAGGGGATGATAAGTTTATCACCACCGACTATTTGCAACAGTGCCGCCTCGTCGTGAGGACAGAATTTGTCTACGGGCGTGGGGTCAGTCCAATCAACGGCTCGGAAGTGTCTAGATTATCCGTGGCGATTCAATTATTCTAAAGTTTTCGACCGCTATACACTCTTATCATTCTTTGTTAATCGTTTATTAAGATAATAAATATAAGGACGAAACCATGAACGATGTCATTCGTGACTTTTTCAAAATGGAATCAGCTGGTGGTATTCTTCTCGTGATTGCCGCGGCAATTGCGATGACCATTGCTAACTCACCGCTGGGCGAAACTTATCAATCTGTACTGCATACTTATGTATTTGGTATGTCAGTTTCTCACTGGATTAATGACGGCCTAATGGCTGTTTTCTTCTTACTCATTGGCCTTGAAGTTAAGCGAGAGCTGCTTGAAGGTGCGTTAAAATCAAAAGAAACCGCAATTTTCCCTGCGATTGCAGCGGTTGGCGGTATATTAACTCCTGCTCTTATTTACGTAGCCTTTAATGCCAACGATCCTGAGGCGATTTCTGGTTGGGCAATTCCAGCGGCGACAGATATCGCTTTTGCTTTAGGTATCATGGCGTTATTAGGTAAGCGTGTACCAGTAAGCCTAAAAGTGTTCTTGCTGGCGGTTGCTATCATCGATGATTTAGGTGTAGTTGTTATTATCGCGCTATTTTACACCGGTGACCTGTCGACCATGGCGTTGCTTGTTGGCTTCATCATGACTGGTGTCCTATTCATGTTGAATGCGAAGGAAGTAACAAAACTTACGCCATACATGATCGTCGGTGCGATCTTATGGTTCGCGGTGCTTAAATCTGGTGTTCACGCAACATTGGCAGGTGTAGTGATTGGTTTTGCTATCCCACTAAAGGGAAAGCAGGGCGAACATTCTCCACTTAAACATATGGAGCACGCGCTTCACCCATACGTGGCATTTGGTATTCTGCCTCTATTCGCATTTGCCAATGCGGGGATTTCGTTAGAAGGCGTATCGATGTCAGGTCTAACTTCAATGCTGCCACTCGGTATTGCTTTGGGTCTACTGGTTGGTAAGCCTCTAGGTATCTTTACCTTTAGCTGGGCAGCGGTAAAAATGGGCGTTGCTAAGTTACCTGAAGGCGTTAACTTCAAGCATATCTTTGCGGTATCTGTGTTGTGTGGTATTGGCTTTACAATGTCTATCTTCATTTCCTCTTTAGCGTTCGGAAATGTAAGTCCTGAATTTGATACCTATGCTCGACTCGGTATCTTAATGGGTTCTACGACAGCAGCATTACTTGGCTATGCCTTACTGCACTTTTCTTTGCCTAAGAAAGCGCAAGCGTAAGATAAAAATGAGCTATTTTGTAAAGCCTCCCAATCGGGATAACACCGATCAGTTAAGGCATTGATCAGTTGAACGATCCTACGGATGGTTAACAATACCCTCAGTACACTAATTGCTGAGGGTATTTTTGGCACTGTTGCAAATAGTCGGTGGTGATAAACTTATCATCCCCTTTTGCTGATGGAGCTGCACATGAACCCATTCAAAGGCCGGCATTTTCAGCGTGACATCATTCTGTGGGCCGTACGCTGGTACTGCAAATACGGCATCAGTTACCGTGAGCTGCAGGAGATGCTGGCTGAACGCGGAGTGAATGTCGATCACTCCACGATTTACCGCTGGGTTCAGCGTTATGCGCCTGAAATGGAAAAACGGCTGCGCTGGTACTGGCGTAACCCTTCCGATCTTTGCCCGTGGCACATGGATGAAACCTACGTGAAGGTCAATGGCCGCTGGGCGTATCTGTACCGGGCCGTCGACAGCCGGGGCCGCACTGTCGATTTTTATCTCTCCTCCCGTCGTAACAGCAAAGCTGCATACCGGTTTCTGGGTAAAATCCTCAACAACGTGAAGAAGTGGCAGATCCCGCGATTCATCAACACGGATAAAGCGCCCGCCTATGGTCGCGCGCTTGCTCTGCTCAAACGCGAAGGCCGGTGCCCGTCTGACGTTGAACACCGACAGATTAAGTACCGGAACAACGTGATTGAATGCGATCATGGCAAACTGAAACGGATAATCGGCGCCACGCTGGGATTTAAATCCATGAAGACGGCTTACGCCACCATCAAAGGTATTGAGGTGATGCGTGCACTACGCAAAGGCCAGGCCTCAGCATTTTATTATGGTGATCCCCTGGGCGAAAAGCGCCTGGTAAGCAGAGTTTTTGAAATGTAAGGCCTTTGAATAAGACAAAAGGCTGCCTCATCGCTAACTTTGCAACAGTGCCCTGCCTAATGTTTTCCAGGTCATCATCGCCCAGCGTGTAGAACTTCAGTAGCGACAGTTCGTCCGTGGGCAGATCGAACAGCGCTGCTCGCTGCCGTTCGGTGAAAATATGGCGTCGTGACATACAAATTCGTCCCTTTTGAAGTATAGTCTGTTTTGGACAACAGCCAGCCCATATAAATCAGGGCGTTCCGATACAAAAATCCAGGAGGGTTCAATTGGGACATCGTGCCGCCATTTACTGCCGGGTTTCAACAGCGGATCAGTCTTGTGAACGCCAGGAATTTGATCTGCGAGCCTTCGCCGGCCGTGCCGGCTACGACGTGGTGGGAATATTTAAGGAAACAGGTTCAGGAACTAAACTCGACCGGGCCGAGCGAAAGAAAGTCCTGGCGCTTGCCCAGTCCAGACAAATTGATGCAATCCTGGTCACTGAGCTTTCCCGGTGGGGGCGCTCGACGCTCGATCTGCTCAATACGCTACGTGAACTGGAGAACTGGAAGGTTTCCGTGATAGCCATGAATGGAATGGCGTTCGATCTTTCGTCGCCGTATGGACGAATGCTGGCGACGTTTCTTTCCGGCATTGCGGAGTTTGAGCGGGATCTCATCAGCGAGCGGGTCAAGTCAGGCCTTGCTGTTGCGAAGGCACGTGGTAAGAGGCTTGGTCGTCAGGCCGGAGTGCGACCAAAATCAGACCGACTTTTGCCTAAGGTGGTTGCGATGAGGGCCGAGGGACGCAGCTATCGCTGGATCGCACGCGAGCTCGGTATCAGCAAGAATACCGTCGCTGACATCGTGCAACGACACAGAGCTAACGCTTAGGGTGTCATTTCGCCCTCAGCCGGAACCGACCCCAAAGAGCAGCAACGCGATCCGGAGATGCATCAGACCAAGAAAGGCAATCAGTGGCACTTTGGCATGAAGGCCCACATTGGTGTCGATGCCAAGAGTGGCCTGACCCACAGCCTAGTCACCACCGCGGCCAACGAGCATGACCTCAATCAGCTGGGTAATCTGCTTCATGGAGAGGAGCAATTTGTCTCAGCCGATGCCGGCTACCAAGGAGCGCCACAGCGCGAGGAGCTGGCCGAGGTGGATGTGGACTGGCTGATCGCCGAGCGTCCCGGCAGGGTAAAAACCTTGAAGCAGCATCCGCGCAAGAACAAAACGGCCATCAACATCGAATACATGAAAGCCAGCATCCGTGCCAAGGTGGAGCACCCGTTTCGCATCATCAAGCGGCAGTTCGGCTTCGTGAAAGCCAGATACAGGGGGCTGCTGAAAAACGATAACCAACTGGCGATGTTATTCACCCTGGCCAACCTGTTTCGGGTGGACCAAATGATACGTCAGTGGGAGAGATCTCAGTAAAAACCGGAAATAACGCCAGAAATGGTGGAAAAAATAGCCTAAATAGGCTGATTCGATGTGTTTGCGGGAAAAAAATCGGCCCAGATCCGCGAAATTTTAATCAGCGAGTCAGCTTGGGAAGAAATGACCTGCTTATTCGCACCTTCCTTAACAAAGCCATCAGCGTATTGCCGCTCTCCATCAATGCTAAATGTTCTCCCGGTAAATCAGTAGCGGATAAAGCGTACTTATTCGCTGTTGATTTACATTTCCCGCCATTCCCATTAATCATCAGGTAGCCTATAATTAATGTATCCTCTGCCTATTGTCTGACTAACCTCGTGAAGAGGGATAATGAACACTAAAATATTCGAAGACAACATTTTATCTCGTAATGATATCGCTGTACGCTACGTCTTTCAGAAAATGTTTTCCCCACAAGGTACTCTGGTCGCGGTGGAATGCTTAAGCCGCTTTGATAATCTTTCTATTTCCCCCGAAGATTTTTTCCGCCATGCTACCGCCGCCGTTCGTGAACGTATTTTTCTCGAACAACTGGCACTGATTGAAAAGCATAAAGCCTGGTTTTTACGTAACCATATTTCCGCAACAATTAACGTTGATGACCATATCCTGAACCTGTTGCGCCAGAAGGATATAAAAGCCAAAATCGCCGCCCTGACCTGCGTCCATTTCGAGGTAACCGAAAACGCCGAGAATCTGCTGCATAATTCTCTTGCCGCCTGGCAGAGCCCACAGGATACCTCACTGTGGCTCGACGACTTCGGCTCCGGCTACGCGGGAATTAACGCTATTCGCGGTTATCACTTTGACTATGTGAAAATTGATAAGGATTTTTTCTGGCACCTGATGCGCAAAGAGTCCGGCCGCCAGCTGATGGATGCGCTGGTGACCTTTTTATCGCGCAACCATCATAATGTGATTATTGAAGGTGTCGAAAGCGAAGCCCATAAAGAATGGCTGCAGGGAATGGAGTGGTTTGCTATCCAGGGACATTACTGGCGGGAAGTCAGTATTGAACAACTGGTCGCCGATGATATTGCCATGTAAAAAAAGCCGGGAATTCCCGGCTTTTTAACGTCACTTAATTATAAACTAATTCCCACGTTGCCCAGCTGGTAATCGGCCCGCTGGTGGCGCTTTTCGGCGTTGGCGAAACATAGCCAACGTAATAGGTGAACAGGCCGCCGCTGACCGCGCTTTCCTGCAAACGCACCTGATTTTGCTGCGGGTCCGCCGGGACAATTTTATTACTCTTATCCAGAGTATTATTATCGTTAGTCGATAGGGCCAGATAAATATTCTGCGCTCCATCCGGCAAGGTATTGGCCAGATACCCGGCGTTTTCGTTACCGACCGCCGTCAGTAAAAAACCATCGACCCAGCGCACGCTGACCCGACGCACCTCATCCTGCGAAGCTGCTCCACCATCATGACGTAGCTGGCAGTTTGACAGCGCCAGGGTAAAAGGCTGCGGCTTCATAAACGCCCCGGCCCCGCGATCGTGGACTTCCGCCAGGCTGACCGGCGCCAGCCAGACATTACCGCTGCCGGCATGCTGGCCGCCGTTTAGCGCGACGCTACAGGAAATATCCGTCACCCGCCCGGCAAAATCGACCCGTCCGCGATCGTAATTGGTCTCAAAACCCCACGCCGAGGGGGCGGCGAGGCTGCCGCAAAATAGCAGCCACGCGATAGTGTTTTTCGGCAATCCCTTCATTCCCCCTCCCGTATTAATCGTACGTCAGGTTAAAGATCATATGCGACTCCACCTCGCCGGTGCTGGTCGTCGGGCCATACTGATAAAAACGCGCGTGCAGCGGTATGGTGATGTAGCGGGTCTCCTGATTATTCAAGCGGCCGACGGCGTATTTCTTATCAAACTGCAGCGGGGAGCCATCCTTCAGCACCTGGATGCCAATGCCTTTCGCCATCCCGCTGCCGGCTTTTTCATTCAGCAAGGCGCCCATGGTAGCGGTAGTGCTGGTGGCCAGGGTACCGGAGAACGAGGTGCTAATGTTGGCATATCCCGTTTCACTCAGGCCGCCGTTGCACTGCAGGTCGATATTAAAATCCTTCCCGCCGGCGGTGGTGCCGACCCCTTTCAGGTCGGTGCGCCGGATGGAACCCACATCGACATTCATATTTTTCCCGCTCAGCACTGAACAGGAGGGCGAGACCACGGTGATGGCGTTGGCGCTCAGATAGGTTTCGAGGATCGGGTTATTGCCGCTCTCCCAGTCGTAGGAGGTGTACTTACCCGCCACCAGGGTGCCGCTGCCGGTGGTTGCCGCGGTTTTGATAATCTCCAGCGTAAAGCGCGACCCTTCGAGGGAATAGTCGGTGGTGTTATATACCCGGGACGAATAGACGTCGGGATAGACGATATTCACCGTCGCGCCGCCGCGGCTGAAACGCATGCCGATTCCCGGCACGTTGGTGGAGTAGATTTTATTTCCAAGGTCCGTGGCCCCTGGCGACACGATCTTCGCCGCAAAGCGGTTGGTGCCGGAAGTACAGCGATAGCTTGCCCCGCCGGGAGCGCTCATCGTCCAGTCGCGGGTAAGGATCACCGAGCCCACCGGCAGATCCGGGGGCACCACCACCCTGCCCACCACCATGTCCAGCATCACCGTTGGCGATGAGAGACGCGTACAGGAGGCCCAGGACGAGGTGGTTCCCAGCGCCATTAAGACGATAAAAAGCGTTAGTAATTTCCTCAGCGACATACGCTATCCTTTGTTGTTTGCTGTCCCAGATCCACCGAACACTGCCCGCCGCTCCACTTCACAATCGCGCGTTTGGCGTTCGCATCGCTGATAAACATCATGCTGCCCTGGCCGACAACGCCGATCTCCTTGCCGTCGGGGGAGAAAATACTTGCCGCAAACGGCAACGGCTCGTGGTTCGCCTGGCGCGCCTGCAGGGTGAGGTTGTTCTGCACCTTAGTGCCGAACGCGACCTTAACCACGCTGCCTTCCCACGGCACAACCTGCGCCACGGTGCGATCGAAGGCCACGTCGTCATGGCTGCCTTTCGGGTCGATTTCCACGGCGTTAATCCGGTACGGGCGCAGATACGGCAGGATGGCGTAACCATTGCTGTCCACACGGGTGCCCGGCGATCCCGGAAGCATCGCCCCGGCCGCGTCTTTGGCTTCAATCAGGGCCATCGTCGAGCCGCTTTCCGGTGAGAGCACCACGCCGCCGCTGTGGGCGATCATCGTCCCGCTGGCGCCAATGCCGCTCTGACGATAGCCTTCGCCCTGGCTGTAGCTGCCGTTGAGGGTGGTCCATGGCGTACGGTAGCTGCCGTTGAGCGCCACATCATGCTGACCGCCGGTGGCGGTGGTGGTCGACACGCCGTAGTTAAGGTTGTTTTCACTGTCCAGCGAACCGTTGATACCAATCTGCGAGCTGGCAAAGCGCGAGTTATTGAACGAGGTGTTCGACGTCAGGTTGGCGGTGCGGTTATCGCCAAACCACAGCGGGTAGCTGAAGTTGAGTGAAATACGATCGTCGCGACGATGACCGGAGCTGTCTGGCGTATAGACGCGCTGCGCGCTCGCTGACCAGGAGAGACGACCAAATGAATTGTTGTAGCTGACCTGATACTGCTTCTCGGTCCCGGAGCGGTTCCAGTAATCGGAGATACGGCCGCTGAGATAAAACCCGCCCCAGCCGTCCGGCAGGTTCTGGTTCACCGTGAAGGTCATGCCGTTTTTTTGCCGCCACAGGGTGTAGTTGCTGCGACTATTTTTTTCCTGATCGACGGCGTACAGCGCGTCGTTGAGGTTGTAATAACCTTTCGTCGAGTAGCGATACGCCGCCAGCACGATGCTGGTCTGGGTATCGGTAAACATGCGGTTAAAGGTCGCGCGATAGCTCTGACCCGAGTCATCATGGGCATCGCTCTTCAACCGCGAATGGGTGACGTCAAAAGAGAGCGCGCCGATGCCGGTGTTCATCCCTGTCCCCACCAGGAAGGCCTGATAGTCGTCAAAACCGGTGACCCCGGTGTAGCCGGTCAACAGATTGTTGATCCCGTGCTGCCAGGTCGCCTGATAGAGCATCGGCTTGTTGCGCAGCGCGCTGTCGTCCACTTTACCGGCGGAGAGCGCGTAGCGGGTCATTCCCGGACGCAGCAGCTGGGCGACGGAAGCGTAAGGCACGCTAAACACTTCTACCGAGCCATCCGCTTCTTTCACCGAGACCTCAAGATCGCTGCCATAGCCGGAAGGATAGACATCCTGCAGGGTAAACGGTCCGGGCGGAACGGTGGTCTGATAGATAATATTGCTGCCCTGACGCACGGTGACGAGGGCGTTGCTCTGCGCCACGCCGCGAATTTCCGGAGCATACGAGCGCATGCCGTCCGGGAACATATTGTCATCGGTGGAAAGATTAACCCCGCGCAGACCGATGGTGTCGAAAAATTCACCATTGGTGAAAATCTGCCCGCCGCTGACGATGGAGTTGAGCTGTGGGATAGGGCGCTGGAGATAGGTCTGGTTGCTGTTCCAGTGCGCTTTACCCTGCTGCTGCTGCCAGTTCAGGTTGCCGATGTGCTTCAGCAGCCAGCCGTCCCACGACAGACCGGCGTTGACGCCCAGATAGGCGCTGCTGTTATCCGACCCGCCTACCGAAGAGGTGTGGCTGTTCCAGGCGTTCGCCATCCAGCCAAGATTGAGCGCGGTAATACCTTTGTCCCAGAACTCCGGGCTGACATAGTTTTTCAGGCGTTGATCTTCATAGATCTGCGGTACCGAAATGTTCAACCGCAGGGAGGACTGGACCAGGTTGTCTTTGACGTTTTCTTCGTTGCGCCAGGATTTGAGGCTACCGCAGTAGCCCTCCTGCTCGCTCAGCTGCGGATTGAGCTTTTCCGCCGCGATGCCATATTGGGCCAGCATCGCTTTGGTGTAGCAGACGCCCAGCCGACCATCTTTATCGCGCGCGATGCGTAAATCGTAGCGCCCTTTCCACTCGTCGTTGGTGTAGACGTCAAGGGAGTAAGTTCCTTCGGTAATCGCGCTGGTCGAAAAGCGCGACAGATCGACCTTTTCGCGACTGCCGACAATAAAGCCGTCGTTAAACTGATATACCGTTCCCGGGTTTTCCTGTCCGCTGGAAAATGGCGGAAAGCAGCACAGCGCGATGGCGATCGCGGTGCTTAATCTTCCCGGGCAGAATGACCTCTGCTTCATTAGCTTTTCCCTTATTTAACGGCCACTTTCACTGCGACATCGGCGCCATAGTCATTAATGTTGTTAACGGTCAGGGTTTCGCCGCGGTTGACGGCGGAGGAGAGCGCCACCGTCTGGCTGGACTGCGGCGCCAGCATCACGGTTTTGCTGTTCAGGGCTTTACCGCCGTCGCGGGAAATACGGCTGACGGTAATGTAGAACGGCGTCGGGTTGTTGATGGCGAGACTACTGCCGCTGGCGGTCAGGGTCAGCTTCTCGGCCGCCGCATCGCGGTTGCCCAGTCCGGCAGGACGATAAATAAATTTAAAGCGCGAACGGATCGCCAGCTGCAGCACGTTCTGGCCTTCATTTTTCTGATTGGCCACCACCGGCGGAATTTCCAGCAGATTCAGCCACCACAGCGTCTCTTTATCTTTCGCCAGACCGGCGCTGCTACCGAGCTTAATACGCAGCGTCTGGCCGCTCTTGGCGTCAACGCGCGAAATCGGCGGGGTGATAATAAACGGGGTGGTAATGGTATCCGGTGTGGCATCGGCATCGCCGTTATCCAGCCAGGCCTGCGCCAGCGCCGGACGGTCGGCGTTATTTGAAAGCTGTACCGTTATTTCTTTTTCATTTCCTGGATAAATAAAGCGGGTACCGTTAACAATAATATTGTTGGCATGGGCCGCAAAACTAAAAATGAAACAGAAAAAAAGGGCAATACGCTTCATGCTGACCTCAGAATAAAAATACAAGCGGCGGACATTGCCGCTTTATTATTGTTATTAACTGCCCCATCGCGGGGCAGTTTTATTTTCTGACGGAATTACTGGTAAGTAATTTCGTAAGTCGCGTAGCTGTTAACCACACCGGTGGTTACCGTGGTCGGCGCGCTGGTGGCGTAGCCTACGTAGTAGGTGAAACGCGCGCCATCAGCTACAGCGGAAGCGTCGCCTTTCGCTTTCGGCTGAGTGCTGCCACCCGGGATGATTTTGTTGGTCAGCGCGGTAGCGTTGTCAGTAGACAGCACCAGCTGGATGTTCTGAGCACCGGAAGCTTCGGTGTTCGCCAGGTAGCCCTGTTGTTTGCTGGTTGCGCCAGCCAGCAGGTTACCGCCGGTCCAGTTCACGCCCAGTTTGCTTACGTCATCCTGTTTAGTGCCATTAGCAGCCTGGCACTTAGAGACGTCAATGGTGAAAGATTTCGGTTTCAGGTAAGTATCCGCTGCTGCCGCTTTAACTTCAGTCAGGGTTACCGGAGACAGGTAAACGTTCGCATCGCTGCCCTGGCCGTTAACGGAAACAGTACAGGATACATCGGTAACTTTACCGAAGAAATTAACCTGGCCGCCGCCAACATTGGTATCAGCTGCATGGGCAGCAGTCATGCCAAAAAACGCGGTTGCCATTGCTGCAGAAAGAAGAACCTTTTTCATTGCCATTTCCTTGTCAGAGTGAATTACGAATCAATGAGCACACTGTGAATTCGCATAGAACCAGAAACATCAGGCGATGCTGATTTATGCCACTGTTAACGAAAAAGACTTTAGTAGATTGGCCACTATATTTCCATACACTTTTTATGGTTTAGTTGAATAAATCGAACTTTTGCTGAGTTGAAGGATCAGATCACGTATCTTCCCGACAACGCAGACCGTTCCGTGGCAAAGCAAAAGTTCAAAATCACCAACTGGCCCACCTACAATAAAGCCCTCATCAACCGTGGCTCCATAACTTTCTGGCTGGATGATGAAGCTATTCAGGCCTGGTATGAGTCAGCAACACCTTCTTCACGAGGCAGACCTCAGCGCTATTCTGACCTTGCCATCACGACTGTGCTGGTCATTAAACGCGTATTCAGGCTGACCCTGCGCGCTGCGCAGGGCTTTATTGATTCCATTTTTTCTCTGATGAACGTTCCGCTACGCTGCCCGGATTACAGCTGTGTCAGCAGGCGGGCAAAGTCGGTTAATGTCAGTTTCAAAACGCCCACCCGGGGTGAAATCGCACACCTGGTAATTGATTCCACCGGGCTGAAGGTCTTCGGTGAAGGCGAGTGGAAAGTCAAAAAGCATGGCCAGGAACGCCGTCGTATATGGCGTAAGCTGCATCTGGCAGTTGACAGTAAAACACATGAAATCATCTGCGCTGACCTGTCGCTGAACAATGTGACCGACTCAGAAGCCTTCCCGGGTCTTATCCGGCAAACCCACCGGAAAATCAGGTCAGCCGCCGCCGATGGAGCTTACGATACCCGGCTCTGTCACGATGAACTGCGGCGTAAGAAAATCAGCGCGCTTATCCCGCCCCGAAAAGGTGCGGGTTACTGGCCCGGTGAATATGCAGACCGTAACCGTGCAGTGGCTAATCAGCGAATGACCGGGAGTAATGCGCGGTGGAAATGGACAACAGATTACAACCGTCGCTCGATAGCGGAAACGGCGATGTACCGGGTAAAACAGCTGTTCGGGGGTTCACTGACGCTGCGTGACTACGATGGTCAGGTTGCGGAGGCTATGGCCCTGGTACGAGCGCTGAACAAAATGACGAAAGCAGGTATGCCTGAAAGCGTGCGTATTGCCTGAAAACACAACCCGCTACGGGGGAGACTTACCCGAAATCTGATTTATTCAACAAAGCCCCTGACTATACCAGGCTGGCATTAAACACAAGGTAACGCTCACTGCAATAAGTGAGCGCAGTCCGTTATGAGCGAAGAGCGGATATTCAGACCGACTGATAGCTGATTTTGAGTTGCCAAAAAGAGCGCTCCTATTCAGTACAAAAAAGATGGTAATGTTTCATAAAATCTCTTAGGCCTTGCAGGAATGGTTTTGAAATGAATGGATCTTGTTTGTGTGGAACAATTGAATTTGAACTTACTCATAAACCAGCAGTGTTTTATCGTTGTCATTGCTCGCTTTGCAGAAAGCAGAGCGGCGTGGGTTACAATCTCGCCACACTAGTCAAAGACAGTGAGTTTCGCTGGATTAAAGGGGAAAACTGCATTGCTTCATGGTCTAAGCCAACGGGGTACCGTACAGATTTTTGCAATGTATGTGGCTCAACTGTGCCTAACAGTCTGCGAGATGTACCTTATGTCTGGGTTCCTGTTGGTTTAATTGACGAACGTCTTGAAATGGAATGTGCAGGAGACTTCTGCACTGATGATGCAATGCCCTGGGATGAAACCCGCTCACCTAGTTGTCACGCTGGACCTGTCGAGTCTCTAGCCTCGCTTTTAAAGTACCTGAAACTCAATTCCTGAGCGTCAGCATTTGGCACAAAGCAGACGTTAAGACTTACAGCATCGGGAAACTTCTGGATGCCGCGTCAGCGGCATGGAGGCGCCAGATGAGGTTACATGTGTCTGTGGAGTCAAATGGCGCCGAAAGCCCGGCGTAGCCGGTTACCGGGCTATAAATTATGCCACCCTACCCCCTGCCCTGATTAGCCTTAACCCGCTAACAGCAATGAAGAAGTCAAAGTAATCCCTTTTAACCCCGGTGAGCGGGCTTTACGGCGTTTACGACGTAAAGGGCGTGATTTCCGGGGCCTTAGCGGCGGCAGCTTGCTGCTGACGCTTAGGGGGATGTTCATCAACTATTTCAGCGACACCAGGGAACTTAACACGGTAGCTGCAAAGCTATACCCGCTAAAAACGTCTCAGATGCCTCTGTACGCGGTCGGAGTGGTCCCGGCAAGGCGACAGCCGTAGTCGGGGCGTATCTCCGCGTTAGCGGGCCGCAGGGCCGCTTACGAGCGTGTACCAGGCAACTGACCGCCGCTCCACCCACAGCGATGAAGAAGAATAGTTACAACACCCATTATTAAAAGCGACACTACTCCCGGCCTTCGGCCGGGGGCGGCGGCGCTTTTCAGTGGTGGGGAGGGGCTCCTGGCCGGCAAACCGGCGCCGGTTTTATGATTAACTTCCTTTTGAATGCTGTAACTAATGTAGTTCTCCGGTCGGGGCCCGTCGCGAAGCGATGGGAGCTCTCTCAGGTGTTGCCGAACCGGCGCGACCGTCAGGTCGCTGCAAGGGCGGGCATTCTCCCGAGCCTGTCCACAGGGCAGGCGATGAACAGGTTATGTGTTTACAGGATTTATTGAAGGATCTTTAAAAGAGATACAGAGCTGGTGTTTAAAAGGAACCACGCGCCCTGAAAGTCCGACGGCAGGCTCAGAAGATGCTCCAGCGTGGCCATAGTACGTTCACCGAAGACGTGTGCAACAACCGTCCTCCGTATCCTGTCATACGCGTAAAACAACCAGCGCTGGCGTGATTTAGCGCCGACGTAACCACACTGTTCATCCATTTCAGAGCAGACAATCACATCACTGCCCGGTTGTATGCGTGAGTTTACCGACTGCGGCCTGAGTTTTTTAAGTGTCGTAAAATCGTGTTGAGGCCAACGCCCATAATGCGTGCACTGGCGCGACATCCGACGCCATTCATGGCCATATCAATAATTTTCTGGTGTGTACCGGGCTGAGAGGCGGTGTAAGTGAACTGTAGCTGCCATGTTTTACGGCAGTGAGAGCAGAGATAGCGCTGATGTCCGGCAGTACTTTTACCGTTACGCACCACGCCTTCAGTAGCTGAGCAGGAGGGACAAGTGATGGAGATGGAAGCCACGGGAGCACCTCAAAAACACCATCATACACTAAATCAGTAAGTTGGCACCATTACCCGGGAAGAGGGAGAAAATCTAGTGTGACAAACTACCCTCAGGATAGGGTGACAAATTGCCCTCAATTCTGGCTCCACTACCGGTTACAGCCAAAAAAACTATGAGTAAGCGCAGGATGCCAGGGAGGGAACAGCAAAACTGTGACAAATCACCCTCAACTTTCCAGATCAAATGTGACGAACCACCCTTAAATCTGTGACAGATAGCCCTCAACTATTCAATCGTCATGGAGGTTATATCACGGAAGGAAAATACGATATGCGTCGTCTGGCGGCCTTTCTTTTTCTCGATGTAAGAAAGGCGCATTGGTGTCCGGCTGTTGATCTCGTCAACACTTGCCTGCAGGAAACGGCGGCGAAAGTCCGGCATACGCTGGTAACTTTGAGGTAGCTGGTAGCGTTCCATGATCCAGTCGATTTTCAGGGACACGACACCTGAGCCATCAGGTTTACGGTACTGGCACAGAGATTCGTATAAACGCATGGCGTACGGATTGGTAATCTCTTTTGTTTCACTGAGCCGGAACTGCGTAAACCGGTTCTGTAACCCGATGAAGAAGGGAATCAGATATGGGTTGATATGTACGCTGTAAAGCCCTCTGGATGGGCTGTGCGCACGTTTAATAAACCAGGGAAAGGATTCATACCCTTTTTCATCGCCGGCATCCTCTTCAGGGCGATAGAAAACCACTTCCTTACCCGCAAAACCTTTTAAAGCCTGTCGTATATCCTTACTGGCTTCAGCGGAGGTCAGCCCGAATGTTTCAGCGTATTTAGCAACGTGAATTTCGCAGATGCCGTCATGTTCCTGCAGGGAGCCGTCGGATTTTCTGATCTGGTCAACGAACAGATACAGCATACGCTTTTGATCCCTGGAGAGACTATATGCCGCCTCAGTCAGCTCGTTAGACTGGACAATCCGCGGGCTATTTTTACGTTTTTTATGGTTTATAACCGCTATTTCCGCCATGACAGGTCCATGCGAAGTGTGACAGACTTTAAGATTGTCACACTTCATAAAACAGAGTCAACAGGGATGGATAACTTTGTGAAAAGCAACGCTTCCTGAGGGCAATTTGTCACAGGGTTAAGGGCAACTTGTCACAGAAATGGCGGCTATTTGAGGGTGATTTGTCACACTGAAAGGGCGTTTTGTCACAGATCCCTCTCTGGAACCCGCATGGATAAAGGCCTGTGGGCATTCTAAAAATAAAAATCTAACAACTATTTAAAAAGATCTTATAAAAATATCCCCGTGGATAAGTGGATAACCCCTATGGGAGGTGATTTTGCAGGCATTGAGCGTATGCAGAATTTATGAGTACTGTTCCATGGTGCTTCCTCGCTCACTCGGGGCTTCGCCCTGTCGCTCGGCTGCGGCGAGCACTGCTGGCTCGATTATATCTGTGGCCAGAAGTTAGACATACAGACTATTCTGTCCAGTTCTGGGTAATGCTACCAACTTGCTGATTTAGTGTATGATGGTGGTTTTGAGGTGCTCCAGTGGCTTCCATCTCCATCACTTGTCCCTCCTGCTCAGCTACTGAAGGCGTGGTGCGTAACGGTAAAAGTACTGCCGGACATCAGCGCTATCTCTGCTCTCACTGCCGTAAAACATGGCAGCTACAGTTCACTTACACCGCCTCTCAGGCCGCAGTCGGTAAACTCACGCATACAACCGGGCAGTGACGTCATTGTTTGCGCGGAAATAGACGAACAGTGGGGTTACGTCGGCGCTAAATCACGCCAGCGCTGGTTGTTTTACGCGTATGACAGGATACGGAGGACGGTTGTGGCGCACGTCTTCGGTGAACGCACTCTGGCCACGCTGGAGCGTCTTCCGGGCCTGCTGTCGGCCTTTGAGGTCGTGGTATGGATGACGGATGACTGGCCGCTTTATGAATCACGCCTGAAGGGAGAACTGCATGACAAAGTCATTGGACATTATCTGAACATAAAACACTACCAGTAAGTTGGAGTCATTACCCCTCAATCAAACGTGAGAAGTCGTCACCTTTAAAACTGGTCACATTTTCAATACCCAGATCGGAAGCAGACTGGTTGATAGTCTCTACCGCATAGAACTTTGCACCAGTCAGCCGCGGGGCTAACAGGTAAGATGAAATTAAGGTTTTACGAACACTGCCACTGTAATTAATTACCGCTACTTTCATAAATCACCTCAGAATTTTTTGTTGAACTTCTTAGGGTCGAAATTCTCACCGATTTTATTGAAGAATTCTTTATCAATAATGCCGGGACTCTCTGCTTTTTCACTTTCCTGCGCTTCAGGCTCAGACGGTTGTGTATTGTGCAATACACTTTCCGCTGCACCCTTCGCGCTACTCTTATCATGTGTATTGTGCAATACATTTTTTCGGTTTTGCCGCGTTCTATACAGTGCCATCTCAAGCCCTTTGGCTGTTACCGAAAAGCTGTATTCGCTGTCGAGGATTTCAGCAATTTCATGCCGCGTTAGCCCTCTGTCCAGCCAGTTCTCGATTTCATTTAGGCGCAATCTGACAGCAGCCGATAAGTTGCGGGGTTTCAGATCTGCTGGTTTATTCATAACCCCCTCCGTTGTATGAAAATGACTCTACAACACTCGTAAGAAGGGGTCAATCGAGTTTTGTAGTTTATCTGTAGTTTTCTTGTAGTCTATTTGTAGTCTGTCACGTTTTTTGTAGTTTCTTTGTAGTTTTATTGTAGTCTATTTGTAGTCTTCCAACGCTAAGGCAAAACGTTTTTTGTAGTTTATCTGTAGTTTTTGGTTGCTCAGATGGTCATGCAAGCATGACCATCAAAGAATAGGACGCTTTTTAGCCAAATGACCCTTAACCTACGGAGATCGCCCTACCAAAAAAAGATGATTTTTTATCCCTTAACCTGCTATACACCTAACGCAGCGTGATAAATCACGCTATCTCACTGATTTAAAAGAAAAAAAACCAAATTTAACCATGCTGCGGTATTACCCAGGTATTACAAATCTAATCTAACTTACTGATTTAAAACATTTTTTATTTATTACTTTGGTAATACTATGATTTCACCGTATTAGACACCCTTTTTTCGTTTAAAAAATGCACAAAGTGAGGACTGAATGCCAACAATAACCGCAAAAGTATCAGATGAACTTTTGGCCTATATAGACCTGGTTTCAGGTGGTAATCGGTCAGAGTATCTGCGGCGCTGCCTTGAAGCTGGCCCAGGTGATCTGGAGTCCGGGTTGAAAATAGTTACCAACCAGCTGAGCGACGTAAATCGCAAACTGGATTACCTTTTTGACCGTGCTTCAGATGCGGATTTTGGCTCACTGCGCGATGAGCTGAAGGCAATAACCGAAACGCTATCTGGCGTAACATTCCCACCGGCAGGACAGATGATGTTGCATGAATCACTCGCTATTGAAACGCTGATCCTCCTACGTTCGATAGCAGAACCGGGTAAAACCAAAGCGGCAAAAGCAGAGGTTGAACGTAACGGCTATAAAGTCTGGGAACCAAAAAAGGAGCGCTGAAATGGACGATAGAGAAAGAGGCTTAGCATTTTTATTTGCAATTACTTTGCCGCCAATAATGGTATGGTTTCTAGTTGCTAAATTTACCTACGGTATTGACGCATCAACGGCTAAATACCTGATACCGTATCTTGTTAAAAACACTTTTTCGCTATGGCGGCTTTGTTGAATAAATCAGATTTCGGGTAAGTCTCCCCCGTAGCGGGTTGTGTTTTCAGGCAATACGCACGCTTTCAGGCATACCTGCTTTCGTCATTTTGTTCAGCGCTCGTACCAGGGCCATAGCCTCCGCAACCTGACCATCGTAGTCACGCAGCGTCAGTGAACCCCCGAACAGCTGTTTTACCCGGTACATCGCCGTTTCCGCTATCGAGCGACGGTTGTAATCTGTTGTCCATTTCCACCGCGCATTACTCCCGGTCATTCGCTGATTAGCCACTGCACGGTTACGGTCTGCATATTCACCGGGCCAGTAACCCGCACCTTTTCGGGGTGGGATAAGCGCGCTGATTTTCTTACGCCGCAGTTCATCGTGACAGAGCCGGGTGTCGTAAGCGCCGTCTGCCGATGCTGCCCTGATTTTTCTGTGAGTCTGCCGGATAAGACCCGGGAAGGCTTCTGAGTCCGTCACATTGTTCAGCGACAGGTCTGCACAGATGATTTCATGTGTGTTGCTGTCAACTGCCAGATGCAACTTTCGCCATATACGACGGCGTTCTTTGCCGTGTTTTTTGACTTTCCATTCGCCTTCACCAAAGACCTTCAGCCCGGTGGAATCAATCACCAGATGCGCGATTTCACCCCGGGTGAACGTTTTGAAACTGACATTAACCGACTTTGCGCGCTTGCTGACACTGGTGTAATCCGGGCAGCGCAACGGAACATTCATCAGTGTAAAAATGGAATCAATAAAACCCTGCGCAGCCCGCAGGGTCAGCCTGAATACGCGTTTAATGACCAGCACAGTCGTGATGGCAAGGTCAGAATAGCGCTGAGGTCTGCCTCGTGAAGAAGGTGTTGCTGACTCATACCAGGTCTGAATAGCTTCATCATCCAGCCAGAAAGTTATGGAGCCACGGTTGATGAGGGCTTTATTGTAGGTGGGCCAGTTGGTGATTTTGAACTTTTGCTTTGCCACGGAACGGTCTGCGTTGTCGGGAAGATGCGTGATCTGATCCTTCAACTCAGCAAAAGTTCGATTTATTCAACAAAGCCGGATAGAAATGGAAACCTTTGACAAGGTATGTGGTGATAAAAGGGGCCTCCTTACCGTCACCCAAAAACAAAACGGTATGTTTATGCGCTGTGATGATTCCCCCGGTTTTTTTTCATGGTTCAGCGGCGTTTACAAAGTCAATTAATCAGATAACGTGTTGCACTTTCAATATGTTACCCACATGGTTATCCCCCGTTACTGTGGATAATCAATATATTGTGTCTCTGGCAGCTGCTTTTCCTACCATATGTTGTCATATGTTGTCCCTGCCCGTTCTATTTTGTGATCGGACAGTGTGAAAAACGACATCACAGTGGAGACGCTGCTGACGGGATGATGTTCATCCAGGGTCGTAAGATCGGCCGGTACTGGTTACCCGCCGGACGAAGGGCCGGCCAACGCGCAGCGTCGGTAGCTGGCTTTAAAAATGCTGGCGGAAATTTAAAGATGAAGCCGCATACTCTGCGAAATTTTGCAAATTTCACTCAACATGCTTCGTTCAGATCCCAGCAGAGCTTTCACCATCGCCTGTAACAGCCGTCCTGCTGCGTGATTACTCCGCTCAACGGGTTGCTGGCGACAAGCCAATACTTGTTCGTGACAGGCATTGATTGAACCGTTGTCCCTAACTAATAATGTGCCGACGATGCAGGTGGGACCGTGGTCCCAGGCAGATAACCTGACCGGCGATACAGGTGGGACCGTGGTCCCAGGCAGATAACCTGACCGGCTATGCAGATGGGATCGTGGTCCCAGGCAGATAACCTGACCGGCGATACAGGTGGGACCGTGGTCCCAGGCAGATAACCTGACCGACGACGCAGGTGGGACCGTGGTCCCAAGGAGATAACCTGAGCGGCGATACAGATGGGACCGTGGTCCCAGAGAGAATATTCAGGCCAGTTATGTTTTCTGGCCTGTGAGAAAGGAAATGAAGTAAAGGGAGATCACCGTAGACTAAAGCGTGTCCGCATCAGACTCCTGGTTTCTCAAGCTCCCTAAGAATGGCTTCTATTTTCTCTATACACTCCGCAGGAATGCGGGACCTATCCAGGTTAAGCACCATTTTATCGCCCTTATACAATGCTGTTGCCCCTGGAGCAAACTGATGACGTGAGCTCAGATTAACTCTTGATGCGGGAGATTGTTTCAGTACGGATGTTAAAAGACTAATGACCTCTTCAGCTTCAAAGATTAGTCCCGCTTTCTTCTGATCGTGGAGAGTCTCAGCCTGCTGCTTCAGTAATTCTTCTTTATCTGCAAAAGCCTTCTGAAGGGCTTCACCTGACCGGGCAGACAGTTCTCCAGGATGTGCAAACAGGGCAACAACGGATTTAGGCAGTTTGGCCGTATTGATACAGCGGGTAATGATCTTACGAGAGATGTTTTCCGCATCGGCAAGCGCAGAAATATTTCCTGCAAACTCATTCTGCAGCCGGCTTGTATAACGCAGGCCACGTTCATAAGCACTCGTCGGCCGATAATCGTTACCCAGTCGGGACAATGCAGCCATCTGCTCATCGTCCAGTTCACCAACCAGAACGCGATAATCACTTTCCGTCAGGATTGCGGCTTTACGGCGACGGCTGCCGTCTGCAATTTCTATGACATCAGAAACCCGGCGGCCGAAAGCTGGAGTCTGCTGACCGGTCAGTAAAAATGAAGGAATGAGATCATCCAGAGCATCTTCGGTAAGTAATTCCTGATCGCGCTCATTGCCTGACCATACGCGTGAAGCACTCTCAACAGAGTCTCCCCGGAGCACCTCAAGGGTAAATTTTACTTCCCGTCCACATACCGGAAGAGAGATAGCATTACCGCGGGCCATAGCACCCACGCGCGCAATTAATGAATCCACCATCGGCGCGGCCGGCGCCGGTGATGAAGTATCTTCTGTCGATTGAGTATGTGTGGTATGTCTTGGAATGACAGGGGCACGCTTCATTATCTAATCTCCCAGCGTGGTTTAATCAGACGATCAAAAATCTCATTGCAAACAGGCTCCCAGATAGAGAGGGCATTACGCCAGGCACCGGTTGAAGAACGTTGATCAATAGCCTGTTCAAAAACGGTTCTCATACGGATCTGACCTTTACCGACTTCATCCGTTTCGCGCACAACATTTTTAAGGACCATGCTTCCCCATGCATCCCGAATTTGTTCTTCCATCCACGGGGACTGCGAGCCGTTATTATTACTGTATTTGGTAAGCAGAATACGGACATCTGGCTCGAAGCCTTTAAGATCCACGTTCTTAAGCAGGTCACGAAGCATATCGAAAAACTGCAGTGCGGAGGTGTAGTCGAACAGCTCTGCCGGAGTAGGGACAATCAGTACATCAGCAGCGCATACAACATTTATCGTACCGATACCAAGGTTGGGTGCGCTGTCGATAACAATCACGTCATAATCATGAGCGACAGTTTCAATGGCCAGACGGAGCATCAGGTGAGGGTCAGCAGGTAATTTGCCTTCGTCAAATTTCCCCATCAGCTCGGTTTCAATGCGGTGCAGTGCCAGACAGGACGGGATGATATCAAGGCCAGGCCAGCAGGTGGGCTTTATAGCGTAGCTGGCGTCATCCTTTTCCCCAAGATAAAAGGGCAGGAGAGTGTCCTCAGCATGAATATGAAGATCGGGCACCCATCCGTGATACATAGAAGCCGTTCCCTGTGGGTCATTGCCTTCAACAAGCAGAACACGGAGTCCTTTCAGAGCAAGATCCTGAGCCAGGTGTACGGATACTGAGGTTTTATAAACGCCACCTTTGTGAGCAGCAACGCCAATCACCGGCGGAAATGCATCTTCAGCACGGCGCAGCCGTGTACCAAATACATCCCGCATGTGATTGATTTGCTCGATGGTATAACCAACACGTTGCTCAACTCTCCCACGGGTTTCCATATCAGGGTGAGGCAGCCGGCCAGCTTTCTCGGCATCCCTGATAGCCTGAGATGACACGCCAACTAAATCTGCTGCTTCACCAATCCTCCAGCGCCGGGTTATTTTCCGAGCTTCCGGACTGTCATCATTAAACTGCGCAATGGCGATTGCTTTCGTCATTTCATGACCAGCACTTATGCACTGGTTGAGTGTATCCATGAGTCCCATACTGAACATCCTTTAATCATCACTTTGCATTATTTTATTAAATCTTGGAATTTATTGCAAAGCAACAATAAAATCGCAAAGTGCACGAAAAAGTGCAAAGTGAACCGCATTGGGTGATGCAAAGAACGCAGAGGATTACAAAAGAGTACATACCGCAGTCAATATTAATCACAGCCGCTCGCCGCAGTAAGCGATCTCACGGAGTGAGAAAGCGGCGAGGAAGCGGAAAATCACAGAATTCACAGATTGCACGTACGTCGTGTTGCTTAAGATGGTTCGGGATCAGCCAGTTATAATGAAATTGACTGCGATATGTAATATATTGACTGTGGCATGATGCTTACTGTATCTGTGTCGAGAACGAGGAAAGACGACTCAGCATACCGCAGTCAATGTTTCATTGTTGTACCTGTAGATCTCAATCTTCCAGAGCGTATTCAGGAAAATCAGGCCAGGGTTCTGGATACCTGGTGGGCGCTTCCTGCCTTGTATCTGAGTTATTCATGGTCTCGATCCAATAATTGATCCCAAAGAGATCATAGTGAGATCCAAAAGAGATCCCCGGATCGCTCCAGCATGCGCTGTAACTGGCTTTAACGTCTGTCTGGATCGACTGCGGAATGTAAAATGTTGACTATTATATGCATAATCTAATACTGTGATATGCAACGGTATTTACTGAGGTATGTATATCCGTTGACTGCGATACGTATTACTACATCCTTTTGTGGATAATCGTTGAGGATCAAG
>NZ_JBLGWE010000004.1:0-50551 GCF_050031515.1 Enterobacter cloacae complex sp. 397G4
GCATATACAGTATAAAGAATCAGTTTTATTCTTCAACACACTGTTTATTATGTTGTAACTACTCCCTACCTTCAGGTTCATGGTTCATTTTGTTAACGGTCTGTTGCTTCACAGCTTTGCTGATAGTCGCCCGGCTACAACCCAGCACTTTTTGAATCTGGCTCCAGGAGCTGCCGCTCGCAATCAGCCTGTTTATGGCGTCATAGCGAGACTGATTAACCTGGCGGCCTTTATACTTCCCTTCCCTTTTCGCCCTGGCGATCCCCTGCTGCTGCCGTTCCCGGCGCTGTTCATAGTCTCGCCTGGCGACGGCGGCCAGCATATCCAGCAACATATCGTTTATGGCCGAAAACATTCGGCTGTCAAAATCATTGTGACCCGATGCGAGCCAGGTTGTCGGAACGTTGACGGCCACAACCCGGATATCTTTCTGCCGGATCATTTTCTTCAGTGTGTTCCAGTCCTCCCCTACCAGGCGTGAAAGCCTGTCCACATCCTCTACCAGCAAGATATCGTTTTGCTGACAATCTTTCAGGAGCCGGAACAACTCAGGGCGTTCAAGCTTAGAACCTGATTCATTTTCAATGTAGTAGTTACAGATGCTCAGGCCGCGCTCGATGGCGAAGGTATTTATCGTGTCCAGGGCGCGTGTTGCATCCTGTTCAGTCGTGGATGCGCGTAAGTAAGCTCTGACAAAGCCTTTCGGTACTGTTTGAGTCATTATAGGGAACCAGTTCATTTTGAGTTAACCAGACACACCCATACAGTACCCATTTCAGTTGGTTCAGGGAAGGCACACTCAAAAAGAACCAGCAAACAGACCCCAGCCCTATAGTGACAACGTCACACTAAAAATTTACAACATAAAGATGATGTAAAGACACACCAAGATTTACACCATAAAGCGCACATAAAGACACAGCAACATTTACCATGTAAAGACACCATAAAGATAAATATATCTTTATTTGTGCTTTACATGGTAAAGCCATTGCATTATAAAGACACTGTAAAGACAAAAGTATCTTTACGAAAAACACACCATGTAAAGACATTCATATCTTTACATGAGCTTTACAACATAAAGAGAGGGATTCTGAAATGGGTAAAATCTTGCTTGTCGTATCAGATAAAGGTGGGGTAGGCAAAAGCACCTACGTGGCTAACACAGGCTCAATGCTGGTCAACAAAGGTAAGTCGGTAATTATCCTGAAGACAGATAAAAACCACGATCTGTTGAGCTGGAACGAAAAGCGGACAGATAACGGCTTACTCACTATCCCGGTTCACGCAGCTTACGGAAACGTCAGCAACGAAATTAAGCGCCTTAGTAAGCTGTGTGAAGTTCTCATTGTCGATTGCCCCGGCCACGACAGCCAGGAGTTCCGTAGCGCCCTGACAGTATCAGATATCGTGGTGACACTGGTTAAGCCGTCCTCTGATTTCGAAAGCGAAACACTGACCAGTGTTACAGAGAAAATCCGCACCGCTCAGAAAGCTAACGCAGCTCTGGAACCGTGGGTGCTGTTCACCAGAATCAACTCAGCGAAACCCCGCCACAGAAAAGCGGCCATTGATCTGGATAAATTACTGCGTTCGGACAACATCTGGATTCAACCTCTGAAAACCCGGATATCCGAGCTGGATGTGTATGAAAGCGCCTGTAATGAAGGGGCAGGGGTACATGACGTTAGCCGGGCATCGAGCCTTTCAACAGCGAAAGCACAGATTGAACTTGTGGCACAGGAAATTGGCATTTTATAGAAATATCAACAATATTCATCGAAATCTTTACATTGTAAATACACCATAAAGATACTATGATATTTACAATTAATGCATACCGTACAAGGGGAAATTTTCATGGCTTTAAAACTAAACCGCCCGAACATCGATGAATCTCAGCAACCAGCAACAAACGCAGAAACCGCGCGTTTTATCTCCGGCGCTACCAGAGCGCCTGTAGCGGGTAAACCAAAGTTGATGAACTTCAGACTGCCAGCGTACTTTGAGGAGATCCTGGAAGCGGAGGCGCAGAGAACAGGCCAGAGCAAGACAACCGTTCTAAAGGCAGCGCTGGCCGCATTCGATAACCTGGAGGAGAACCTGAAAAACCACTGGCTGCTTGAATCTGCAAAATTAGGGTAGCGTTATGGCTAAGAAAAAGAGATATGTTGTGATGGTTAGAGATAAACCAAATACAGCGGCAATCAGCGATTATTAGCCTGGTTAGTATGGTTCGCTAACAGGCATAATAAGGCCGTTGCCTATGACTGCGGAGAATGGATTGTCGAACCATCACATTGGTTAAGAATTGGAAATCCAAAATAGAAAGAAACCTAAGGAAAGAAAAATGTTCATATTCAGATATATTAAAACTCTTATTAATATCTACTTGTTATACATCCAACCGATATTGGGGATGTTCCTTATAGGTATAGGCTTATGGGGGTTCTATGCACCTGATGAGGGAACTTGTACTAATCTCAATATTGAGTTATGCGCTGTATCAGCTATTGATGTTCTGAAGCCTGCTATTTTTGTATTTTTAGGCATTATTACCGTTGCCGGATGGTACTTTACCGAACTTCAGCCGAAGCTAAGGGGGGAGGGCAAGTATATGAAGGTAAAAACAGGTGTAAAACCGGAAGATTTCGTTAAGTAAAAACCGAGCCTAAAGACGTTAACCGTGGGGGATTTATGAATAAATCATGGCTTGAACAACAGGTGCAAAATGAAAAATTAAAAAAAGTACAGGAAGAGAAAAAAGATGGCACTATCCAAAAAGGATTGTACAGGGTTCGTATAAAAGACAAATACAGGTGGGATTTGTGGGAAAATGATTTCAGAGTTGTTATTGCTTATTCGAAAGATGATGCAGAGCTAAAATTTACAGAAATGACAGGTTTTAATGAGCATTACTATATAGAAAGCATTGAAAAAATAGTGCTTTCAGATATAGAAAAAATCTTACTGGAAAACTGAAAAGATAGTTATCCAGAGGTTTAGTTAAATAATGGCGTCAGTTTTTCAACCAGTAGCAGATCGCTTAAACCGTCTAAAGAAACAACTTCTATACCAGAATCAACAAGTGAATCAACTCCACATACTTCACCGAAGCCGATAACCATAATCGGCTTTCGGTCTATCAAATCAAAAATCACCAAAGGCAATATTACACTGTTAATCGCTTCAAACTCCTGAAAAAACATTTCAGAGCCGTATTCGCTGGCAGGAAAAAGAATCTCACTTAATCTCAAACCATAAAAAATATGGTAGTGTTCTTTAAGGTTATCCTTTAAAATATTAACAGCCTTAGAATATTTTTCGTTAATAAACTCTTTAACCTGATATTTCATAACTCTCTCCAACAAGAACCGACTGTAGGTCACCGGGCAAACGTTGCGGAATGGCGTCAGAGACGTCATTTTGCGGCGTTTGCCCTATCCTGCATCGCAGTGAAAAGAACTCGCCTCGTGCGCTATGATTAACCGATGATAAAAGGCTGAAAGAAGCACTGCAAGCCGACTGGATAACATTGTTGCTTCACGGCTGATCATCATTGGTTGCCTCAGTGCTAGTGTGCTTTGCATCAGGAACCAGAAGACGATACCACGGCATTTTTTTGTTAAGCAGCTCCATCAGGGGAGTGGCAAACAAACTCAATCCCCACAGCGTTACGATTACTGGAATCGTGAAATTTTGCGGCGTCCAGAACTGGCGCTCAAGGTGGAACCATGTAACAACACAGAGCATTCCACCAATCCAGAAAATAGCTTTACTGAAAGCCCCCAGGACTGCCAGAGAAATAACAGAGACTAAATGCAGTGCGCCAGCCGTAGCAAGACGTAGATAAAACCAGAACCATTTAGCGTGCCGGATAACCGGGTTACCGTTCGTTTCTCGCAATCGTTTTTTACGTTCCCGGATGATTTCTTTTTTCAGCTTACTTCGTTCGGCTCCCTGCGGAAACTCATATATTTTAGCCATGTTTTGCCTCACTTATTCTTTTTTGGTGGAACGACTTTGTCAAACTCCTCTAAAAATGCCATATCATCTTCCGAAAAGGATGAGGATTTTTCATTTATACTAAACTCAAATCTAAGCATGTGAGCCATTCTCCCTTTTTTCCCAACAACAGAGAAAGATAACTGATTTATTTCCGTTTTCTCAATTATCTCATTAATGCTTTTATTGATAACATCACGAACAAAAAATGAGTATTTAGGATACTTATATTTCTTCTCCCCTTCCTCAATAGTATAAAGTCCCATTTCCTCTTTTAAATCATCCACGGATATATCAAAAGATTTTTTTGAACTATTCTGACTGTAATATTTCCTAATGACTTGATAAAGGTTTGTTGAGTTTACACTGTTCAACAACACAACTGATTTCAATACCTGAGTGGTATATCTATTTTCAGAACCAATCAACTTAGAAAAATATCGCTTAGCTGTATTTGTGAATTTTATCCGTACAGTTGCAAGATGATCGTAATAGGCACAGAATTCTGTTAAGTTTAAATCCAAGCGATCAGGTATTTTATTCTTAGATGATAGTATCCCAAGTTCATCAGCCAAATTTTTTAAATCATCTCTGTTTAAAACTAACGTAGTTGAAGAAAGAACTTTAGCTCCCTCTTTCAGAGCTGCATAAGAGGCATATTTATCTAAAGAAGTAGCTTTTGAAAAAAAGTCAGCATCAACCTCCAAAATATCATCATCTAACATTTCCTTTGTATCAATCTGGCAAAGAGCCAGAAAAAGCACTCTTTTTGCTGAAAGGGAAAGGGATGCAAGAGTTACCCCAACTTCATTTCTATGTCTAACTTTCGTTAATCCCGTTACTGTCTTCACGATAAGCCTCATATAACCTTTCCTATGTAGGCAAATCATAACCCCACAAAGGTTGTAATTCAAGACAACAATACAACCTTTAATTAAAAAACCTCTCACCTTTAGATATGAAGATCTGAGGATCTTCATATCTAAAGATAGCAACAACCGCATGTTTCACTTGATGTTCAGTCAAACTGTGGAAACCGTTAAAAATCTTCTCACCTTACGTGAAAAATCCTCTCATCTTTAGTGAAAAATCTAACTACCTTAACTTAAAAATCTTCTCACCTTACGTGAAAAATCCTCTCACCTTACGTGAAAAATCCTCTCACCTTTAGCAATTTTTTTCCATAATTTTCAGGTAATTGAAGCGAGCTAAGTTTTTAAGTTTTTAAGATCAAGAAGAAAATATAAGGCTTTTAATGCACAGCGTCTGTGGATAACTCAGCATAAATCCAGAGGATAGATCCGTCTGGCCTCCCTGAGCACTGCACCACCAAAAATTGAGCAAATATTAACCTTAGCGCGTAAGTGCTCTATTGAAACCCCGTGGAAATTCCGCTTCCTCGCTCACTCGCGGGCTTCGCCCTGTCGTTCGGTTGCGGCGAGCGGTGTAATCTCTCTAAAAGATCCAGACGGGATCCTTTTCCGATCCAATTCTTAAATGCTCTCAAAAGCCCTCAGAGGCGTTTTAACCGCTTTAACCCGGTCATGGTTCAACGGAGCGGGTAAAATGCGCTTAGAACGTCATACAGCTCGTTTTTAACCTGATCCCTAATCAGGGGGTATAACAGAGGCGGCCAAAAAATCCGGCCTTGCTCGTCAGAGTATCTACCGCGCATTATCCCCGAACGGAAACCCGACCATCACAACACTTGCACAGCTTGCAGCAGTAGCCGGGTTACAGTTCACTCTCAGTAAGCCCAACCACTAACCTTTCAGACAAGCCCCTCATACCGGGGGGATTATTTCTTACGCCAGCAAAATTTCACGACCGGCGAGGATGGCCAAGTGTTTTTTGCTGGCAATTTTCGTGCAGCAGCTGGCGCCCGGATTCATTTTTTGCTGTCAGGCATCAATCGGTTTCAGCAACCCGCCCCGTAATTCGCTGCTAACGCATCTCATAACGCGCAGATACAGCGCCCCGCGCCAGTGTTTCACACTGACCCGGCGTACCGTTCGCAAGCTCACGCGCTAACTGCGACAGGCTAAACATCGTCTGATAGTCAGAAATTGGCCTGGCAGGGGTGAGGGGGGTTATCGCTCTCATTCGGGCTTGTTGGTTCGCCAGTCCTGGCGAACGTCTCCGGCGCGATGTTACGACAGCGCATTATGTAACTACAGTTCGCGCCTCTTTCGGAAATCCCTTCATGCGCGGTAAAGCAATATACATCTTTATGTAATCTTTACAATGTAAAGCATTAAAAATGATTCCATAACCATCATTTGATGGTATAATGAATTTGTTGGTTGGGAATGGTTCCCTGCCAGATTCCAGAAGCCCACACGGGCGGGAGCGAAAAATGAATATTCAGGAAGCATTAAACGTTTTTGGTTTATCCGGTGATCTGACTGAAAAGGACATCAAGGCGGCATACAAAAAAGCGGCTTTAAAATATCATCCAGACCGCAATCCATTGGGTGCCGAGCTGATGAAAGCAGTAAATGCTGCGTTTGATTTTCTCATGGCTAACATTGATAAAATCAATCAGTTTCAAAGCACTGATGAAAACGCACGTTACAACTACGGTGAAGATCTGGAAAAAGTTCTGAATACGCTTTCCGGCCTTACAGGGATTGTCTATGAAGTTATTGGTAATTGGGTCTGGATTAGCGGAGAAACTAAAGAACACAAAGACATTTTAAAGGAAATGGGCTGTAAGTGGGCATCTAAGAAAAAACAATGGTTTTACCGTCCTGAAGAACACAAAAGCCGCTGGAACCGTAAAGAACACAGCATTGAAGAAATTCGTGAAATGTATGGTACAGCGGGTAAACGTAAGGCGTCAGGCTGGACACGTGTAGAAGCAAGCGCATAACCGGAATGGGGGCGAAAGCCCCCTAGAACATGGCAAAGATTGATTCGGAGACACGTTGATGAAAAACAAGACCATAACGGAAGCGGAGCTGATAAACATTTTTGAAAGTTACGGAGCCTACATTTGCCCGGATGAGATCGAAGTTACAGCCAAAGAATGCAATGAAAATGGTTCAGTCTTGCACCGTGGCTTAAACGCAGAAGGATGGGCGCATCTTTTTGCGAAGGAAGAAGCATATCAGCAGGAATGCGAAGCCCAGGAAGCTGCAAGTGATGATGGACACTTTGATGAATAGTCTTAAAACTGCCGTAATTCGATTTACGGCTTTTTTATTGAGTTCAAAAGGCTGAATCGATGAAAGAACAGAAAAATTTCTTTGAACGGTATAAACCGGTGTTTGAAATCGTTTGTCGAATCCTGGGGAACGGCTGGCGTGTAAATCTGCTCGATGATTGCCAGTACAGGATTAAGCTAACCTCACCTGATTTTAAAAATTACTCTATACATATTCGAATGGAGAAAGGAAGGTTAGTTATCATTGGAAGCGTAGATAGTCGCAGCTGGAGAAGTCCTTACCATACTTGCACAGTATCGCCAGAGCGTAACCCTGTAGAAATCGCCGCCGATATTGAAAAGAAAATCCTGTCGGATGCTTTAGATAATGTAGATATGGCGCGAGAGTATGAACAACAGTTACAGCAAAAACGCGAGAAAAAACTGATCCTGAAAGGAATGCTATCTCGTTTAGTGCATCTTGAAAGCTGGCATGGGACATTGACCGGGTTTAAAGTTGAGAATGGGTTAGATGGTAACGTATCAGAACGGGGCGACGGATATGAAATGGTAATTCGTGGCCTGAGTGTAGATCAGCTCATAAAGGTAGCGGGGTTTATTAAACAGCTATGAGGCAAAAAATGAATGAAGTCCTGAGCGACAGGAAAAACAAAGGTAATGTAACATACAGGATTGTTGTGTCTGAAGATGCAACACGTTTGTTTATTGAACTTGAAAAACTGATGAAGGTACGCTCTAAAGAAGCGGATAAAAAAACAACTAAAAAGATTGTTTTCCAAAAATCATTTTATTACGAAGAATTCTCGAACGTTAAAGATGAAATTGATGATCCAATTTTATTGAAATTCTATACAGATACTATTGTGAAGGTACAAAATCATGAGTTTTAAGCCAACACCTGAAGAGGTGAAACAAGCACGTATTAAAGCTGGCTTTACGCAGCAGGAAGCCGCTGAACGGTTTGGTTTTACGTTATCAGCCTGGCAAGCCAAAGAAACATCCGGTAAAACGTCTCGTGGTTTAGCCGCTGGTACGTATGAATTACTTTTGCTCCTGGCTGATGAACATCCAGATTACCAGCTCGTTAAGAGAGAAAAAAATCAGGATAAAGTGACTAAATAAATTGCATTACCATCATATGATGGTATAATTTATTTGTAGGTCGGGAATAGTTCCTTACCATGATCCAGTAGCCCAAACGGGCGGGAGACTAAAATGAACACGTATGTTATCACTTTCCAGGCTTTAAACACTAAGAAAGAAAAAATCACCTGCTCTGCTTTTGTCCATTCAGAAACTCTCTTCCTTGCCGTTCATTCTTTCGAAGATAAAAATCGCGGTCGTGGTTATGTTATCACGTCTGTTAGTGAATTGTTGTCCGAGGAACTGACGGCGAAAAATTCCCTCAAGAAAAATATTAACTTTTGGTTTAATGAGTGTGGTTTAAGTAAATCTGAGGTTATAAACGAAGTAATTAACTGGAAGAATTTCGCATATACCCTTAAAGAACTGGAGGAAGCCAAAAATGAAGCGATAAGAGAACTGCGGAGTTAATCAATTAGGGGTGGTATCAGGTTGTGGAGGCAACCTGATACCGTGACACTCAATTCCCTCGCGAGGAATATAAAATGTCGGAACGCATGTTATCAGCAATACAGACTGTTGAAAAGGGTGGGCGTCCGGTTTTTCCCTTGATGCCATTCTCTGCTTTTCCTGAGTACATGGCATTACTCAGAAAAGCCCTGGAAAAGAAAGAAACAAAAGCACTGATAGAAAAACAGGAGGTGCTATGAAAAAACAGGAGTTTTTAGATTTTATCAGTGCAGAACAGAGGCGGGGAGCTGTCCGGTTTTCGCTGGGATTTAACAGCAAAGGGGAAATTGTATTGCACTGGACTAACGAGGCCGGGTTAAGAGTCTGGAGTATACTAAGCGGTAACAGGGGAAAAAGTCCCAGCCGGGCAAACCGGGAAAGAATGAGTAACCTCCGCCGCTGGCTCCATGATGCCCGGCAGGGCATGGAAGGCGACACACCAGAGGCAGAATAAAATTCCCGTTCCTGAATCGCCGAAGCCCTCCCGTTTACGGGAGGTGCTTTTTTTGTATATTCCGTAAAACAGCGCTCGCGCCCCCTGCCAGGCCATTCGCGTAGCGAATTTATTTCCGCCCAAGTTAGCCGCGAATCCGTTGTCTCCGGTCGCAGACGCACCAGATCACAGCCACGATAGCCTTTCATTTTTTGCATTTCGATGGACGCTGAAGCACAATTTATGTGTGGAGGTAGTTCACTGCGATGCAGGATAGGGCAAACGCCGCAAAATGACGTCTCTGACGCCATTCCGCAACGTTTGCCCGGTGACCTACAGTCGGTTCTTGTTGGAGAGTTTTATGAAAAAAGTTCAATTCAGGATTGAAGAAAGCCAACATGATGATCTACTTGATTGTCTTAAAACACTTTATCCAGATGAACCGGGTTTAACCGTGGCAAAAGGAATGAAGCTGCTTGCCAATGCTTTACTGAAAAGCAAGGTTAAAAATGAAGATGTTAATGTGTCAAAAGACAATGATGATTTTATCAAAACCACAATGTATTTGACAGGGAAACAAAGAACTTTAATAGAGAAAGCGGCTCATCGTCATGGCTGGAATTTATCCAGAGAATGTCGTTATCGAATCCAGACGACACTTGAAAATGAACTTGATTTTTTCGATCAGGAACTTCTGGTGATGAATCGTTGCCGTAATGCAATAGATAAAATAGGGCGAAACTTTCATTATATTATCGTTAATGATAATGCCAGAGTACTTGATAAAGATGGGTTCTATCAGGACGCTGAGCGGTTGAGTTCAGAGATAATGAGTCTCAAAAGTGAGTTTGAAAACTACATTATGTTATGCAAAGGGCGAACTGTTTCTAACAAGGTTGAGGTGTAATCATGGGCGTTTATGTTGACAAGGAATTCAGGGTTAAGCGTAAGTCCTCTGAAGCTGGCCGCAAGTCTGCTTTCGCCCATAAAGTTAAAAATGGTGGTAAAAACTATCAACGCAACGTTCAGGAACGTATCAACCGCAAGGGTGCCAGTAAGGAGGTTGTTGTCAAAATCTCAGGAGGTGCGATTACCCGGCAGGGAGTTCGAAACAGTATTGACTATATGAGCCGGGAGTCAGAGCTGCCAGTGATGAGTGAAAGCGGTCAGGTATGGAAAGGTGATGAGATTCAGGAGGCTAAAGAGCACATGATAGATCGTGCTAATGACCCTCAAAATGTTTTCGATGATAAAGGTAAGGAAAATAAAAAAGTAACCCAAAATATTGTGTTTTCACCGCCTGTATCAGCAAAGGTAAAACCTGAAGATCTGCTTGAGTCTGTCAGGAAAACGATGAACAAGAAGTACCCAAATCATCGTTTTGTGCTTGGCTATCATAACGACAAAAAAGAACATCCACACGTGCATGTCGTTTTTCGTATTCGTGATAATGACGGTAAACGAGCTGATATCAGGAAAAAAGATTTACGGGAAATTCGTACAGGTTTTTGTGAAGAGCTGAAGATGAAGGGCTATGACGTTAAAGCCACTCATAAGCAGCAGCATGGACTTAACCAGTCTATTAAAGATGCGCACAAAACAGCGCCAAAACGACAGAAGGGCGTTTATGAGGTTGTTGATGTTGGCTACGACCATTATCAGAACGATAAAACCAAACCAAAGCAGCATTTCATAAAGCTTAAGACACTGAACAAGGGCGTGGAGAAAACATATTGGGGGGCTGATTTTGGTGAGTTAACCACTCGCGAGAACGTTAAGAAAGGTGATCTTGTTAAGCTGAAGAAGTTAGGACAAAAGGAGGTGAAAATCCCTGCACTTGATAAGAACGGTGTACAGCATGGCTGGAAGACTGCACACAGGAATGAGTGGCAGCTAGAGAACCTGGGGGTTAAGGGCATAGACAGAATCTCTTCATCCAGTAAAGAGCTGGTGCTGAACAGCGCGGAGATGATTAAGAAACAGCAACTCCAGATGAGAAATTTCTCGCAAATAAAACAGTCGATGATTCAAAGCGAACAGAAAGTGAAAATCGGAATTCGTTTAGGATAATTCATACTCTCCGGTAACTTATTGATTAAGATCGATTTATTTATCTTGTTAGCAGAGTTTTTGTAAAAAGTAACTAGCGGTAAAAAATTTAGTTAACTTGACTATAAAATAAGCGCATGGTGATCAATCGATCTGCTTTTTTGTTATCAAATAGCATATGTATCTAGATATAAATAAAATACAAGCACAAACAAAATGAAATGTGTCGTAAATGCGATCTAAAGATCTGCTTGTGTGGTTGAACGCAGCACATGTAGCTGATAAAGTTTTTATGAGATGTAAATTTGTCCTTTTGTTTTTTTTCTCTGATTCGGGGTCATCCGAGTCGAGAGAGCGCCTGAAAGGAAAAACTATGGAATGGTATGTTTTGCAATTCACCACTACGAGATTTGCAGCAGTTTTTGCTCATCTCGAACGCCTGAACTTCTCTTACTTCTGTCCTATGGAGACTGAAAGGTATCGTCGCCCGGATAAGATAATTTCATATCGAGAAAGACGTTTGCCGCTTTTTCCCGGTTATCTTTTTATCCAGGCAGATTTTGAAGAGGTTCATTCCACTACAATAACTGCTATCCCTTACGTACAACGCTTTATCTCATTTGGCGGTGAGCCTTTACCTGTACCAGAAGATGTGATGGCGGAGCTTTTGTACAGACAATCACATACAACAGCTCAGGCAAATCTTTTAAGGAAATCAATTCCACACGATTTTGCTGAAATTCTACTCATGGATAATCCGCAGCAAAGAAGTATGGCTTTCATCCACTACATCACAGAGAGAAGCTTAACCCACAAAATGAAACGGAAGAAAAATGACTGCTACCCGAAAAAAAACCGCAACGAGACGCAAGCCCCAACGTAATACACTCTACCTGCCCTCAGCTTCTCGTGAGGAACTGGATAAAATTGCTCTGGAGATTGGCTATCGCAGGGGGCGACGTATTTCAAGCTCTGGTGTTGTCCAGTACCTCATAAAAAAATATTCCAGCCAGGCTATTGAGGAGCTGATAAACGAAGACGATGAAGACGATGACGACTTCGATGACTAACCATTCAGTCTAAACTTTCCGCGCTGTTCTGGCCGGGAGAAAATCATGTTATCTACTACTGCTTTTGCGGCGCTTGCTTTGCAATGCGCGGCCAGCGTTCATCCCGATACTGCGCATGAAGTTGCAAGGGTTGAATCTGGTTTTAACCCATATGCTATTGCCGAGATAATACCGAAGGTTGAACGTAAGCCCGGTGACAAAGGCGTAGTGTCCTACTTTCCCAAAACTAAGGAGGCTGCACTCCAGATCGTAAATCAAATTGAATCACGAAATCATCGTTACTCAGTCGGTCTTATGCAAATAACGAGTACGAATTTTGCAAACTTCAATACAACCGCTGAGAAAATGTTTGACCCCTGCGAAAATCTCAAGGTTTCAGAGCAAATTTTGGTGGATTGTTATAAACGTGGTGGCGATATTTTACGTGGCCTGAGTTGCTATTATTCCGGCAATCCAGAAACAGGAACTAAACCTGAATCAGATTTTAATAACACCAGTTATATACAGCGCATAGGGTTTAATCCGCCTGATAACAAAAAAAACTGGGTGGTTCCTTCAGTTAAAGATGCAATCAGAAAGGAGAATGTAACACAGAATATCAAACCTAAAGAAGTTACCGTATATCCCCAATATGCCATGCGTGGCACTGTTTTAGATGAAAAGGAAACAAACGATGTTAAAACTCAATAAACGTTATTTAACTCTTTCTGTATTTATGGCTGCATTGATGCTTTGTGTAGCAGAACCCGCCTTTGCTGATGATGTATCCACTAAAACAACTGGCTTCTTGCAGAAGATTATCGATTTTCTGACGGATATCCGTAAGCCAGCAATCACCATCATTGCGCTGGTAATTGGTTATATCGCTATCTTCTCACGCCAGCATGCAGCGTGGATTACGCCTTTAATTATCGGGATTATCATCTTTATTGTTGCGCCATATCTGCCTGACTGGTTAGCGTAATATGTAATAAAAGGGGGCGTAAAAATGAGTACCGTTTTTAAAGGGCTGACACGCCCCGCTTTGATTAGGGGGCTGGGCGTTCCGCTCTACCCCTTTCTTGGAATGTGCGTTATCTGCGTTTTGCTTGGTGTCTGGATTCATGAGGCTATGTATGCCCTCATCCTCCCTGGCTGGTATGCCATCAAGCGAGTTACGAAGATAGATGAACGCTTTTTTGACCTGCTTTATCTGCGAATGCAAATCAAAGGTAATCCTCTGGCAAACAAGCGCTTCAATGCCGTCCATTATGCGGGGAGTTCGTACGACGCAGTCGATATATCGAAAGTGGACAATTTTATGAAGCTTAAAGACCAGTCTTCTCTTGAAGAGTTAATCCCGTATTCATCACACATCACTGATAACCTCATTGTTACCAGAAACCATGATCTACTGGCGACCTGGCAGATTGACGGAGCTTATTTTGAATGTGTAGATGAAGCGGATCTAGCCTTGCTTACTGACCAGCTCAATACGCTGATACGTAGTTTTGATGGGAAACCCGTTACCTTTTATACGCATCGTATTCGGGTTAGAAAAGAAGTGCGACCTGTATTTGACAGCAAGATCCCATTCGTCAACAGAGTGATGAACGATTATTACGAATCGCTTTCGGCGGCTGAGTATTTTGAAAACAAATTATACTTAACCGTATGCTATAAACCGTTCAGCGCTGAAGATAAAGTGACGCATTTTCTTTCAAGGAAAAAGGGTAATAAAAATATCTTCGAAGAACCCATTAATGATATGAATGAAATATGTGGCAGATTGAGCACCTATCTCTCCCGGTTTCATTCCCGTCGTCTTGGGTTATATGAAGAAAATAATATAGTTTATTCAGAACAGCTTACGCTGTTCCAGAAACTGCTATCCGGGCGCTGGCAGAAAGTCAGAGTCACCAATAGTCCGTTTTATACATACCTGGGTGGTAAAGACCTGTTCTTTGGTAACGATGCTGGACAAATCACTGCCTCTGACCATGCCCGGTACTTTCGTTGCATCGAGATCAAGGACTACTTTCAGGAAACGGATGCCGGAATTTTTGATGCACTGATGTATCTCCCGGTTGAGTATGTACAGACTTCCTCTTTAACTCCGATAGACAAGCAGTCTGCAATCAAGGCGCTGGATGATCAGATCGACAAACTCGAAATGACCGATGATGCCGCTAAATCCTTGCTCGCTGATTTGAAAGTTGGTCTCGATATGGTCTCCAGCGGCTATATTTCTTTCGGGAAAAGTCACCAGACACTGATTGTTTACGCAGATTCGCCGGAGCGTCTGGTGAAGGACACCAATATTGTAACGACGACCCTGGAGGATTTAGGGCTGATCGTAACCTATTCAACCTTGAGTCTTGGCGCAGCGTATTTTGCTCAGTTACCTGGTAACTACACGTTACGGCCACGCCTGAGTTCTATCAGCAGTCTGAACTTTGCCGAAATGGAAAGCTTCCATAATTTCTTTACGGGCAAGGAGAAAGGAAATACCTGGGGTAACAACCTTATCACCCTGGGCGGCTCAGGAAATGATATTTATAACCTGAACTATCACATGACTACCGAGCATCAAAATTACTTCGGTAAAAACCCCACGCTGGGGCATACCGAAATTCTTGGTACGTCAAACGTGGGTAAAACGGTAGTGATGATGACTAAGGCTTTCGCCGCCCAGCAGTTCGGAACGCCGGAGTCTTTTCCACCTGAGAGGAAATTAAAGAAGTTAACTACAGTATTTTTCGACAAAGATCGGGCAGCGGAACCCGGTATACGTTCAATGGGAGGTGCTTACTTTCGGGTGAAAGAAGGAGAGCCGACTGGCTGGAACCCTGCGGCTTTGCCACCAACCAAACGAAATATTTCCTTTATGAAAGACCTGGTGAGGCTACTTTGTACGCTTAACAGTGAGCCGCTTGATGATTACCAGAACCGCCTGATTTCTGATGCCGTTGAGCGCCTGATGCAGAGGTCAAACCGCTCTTATCCGATCAGTAAGTTGCGACCACTCATTCTGGAGCCTGATGATACTGAAACCCGGCGGCATGGGCTTAAAGCACGCCTGAATGCCTGGGTGCAGGGAGGGGAATTTGGCTGGGTGTTTGATAACCCGGACGATACGTTTGATGTGGACAACCTGGACGTTTTCGGTATAGACGGAACGGAGTTTCTGGATAACAAAGTACTTTCCAGCGCCGCTTCATTCTATCTCATCTACCGTGTCACCATGCTGGCTGATGGCCGCCGACTCCTTATCTACATGGATGAGTTCTGGCAATGGATTAACAACGAAGCGTTCAGAGATTTTGTTTATAACAAACTCAAAACCGCGCGTAAGCTGGATATGGTGCTTGTCGTAGCGACACAATCGCCGGATGAACTAATTAAATCACCTATCGCGGCTGCCGTTCGTGAGCAGTGCGCAACACATATTTATCTGGCGAACCCCAAAGCGAAACGTAGTGAGTACGTAGACGAGTTGGAAGTGAGAGAACTTTATTTTGACAAAATTAAAGCCATTGACCCGTTATCTCGTCAGTTCCTGGTCGTCAAAAACCCACAGAGGAAGGGGGAAAGTGATGATTTTGCGGCTTTCGCAAGACTGGATTTGGGAAAAGCGGCGTATTACCTACCGGTTCTCAGCGCATCGAAACCCCAGCTTGAACTGTTCGATGAAATCTGGAAAGAGGGTATGAAGCCGGAAGAGTGGCTTGATACCTATCTGGAACGTGCAAACCTGATTTAAGGAATCCCTATGAAAAAGCATATCGTTGCGGCACTTATCGCCTCTGTTACGGTTATTTCTGGTGCTCAGGCTGGTGTTCCCGTTGCCATTGATGCAAACCCTGAATGGGCTGTCGAAGCGCAGCGCTGGACAGAACGCCTCAAACAGTGGCAGGACACCGTGAACCACTACCAGAAACAGATTAATGCCTATAAGCAGGAGCTGCTGACCAAAACGGGCATTCGTGATGTTCAGGGACTGGTGCAGTCTGCGCAATCTGTCAGTAAGGAGCTGGAGAATATTTACGACCAGGGGAACTCCTTCATTGATGATTACATTAAGAACCCGGAAGCCACCCTGTCTGAGCAAGCCAGATCACTACTGGCCGATTATAAGGTGACAAACACCTGTAAGGGGCTGGGATATACGGGCGACCTGGTGCGGGGCTGTGAAGCCTCGTTCCTGTCCCAACTGGCGGGGATCGAGTACGGCAATAAGCTGGAAAGTAAACTGCGTGAAGATAATCAGGAAATGGCCGACCTTATCGACCAGGTGAAGAACGCCCAGGACACGAAAGCCACGCAGGACGCGACAAACGCTGTATCTCTGGCAAGCCTGAAATTTAACAAGCTCAAATTTCAGTATGAAATGTATCGCGATAAGCAGCGCGATCTTGCAGAATACAAGGAGAAAATGTTACAGGCTGCTTTCCAGGAGAAACAATTAGGGGCTGTTAATAAAGAAACTCCAGTTGTTGATTATAAGGCAGCATTTGAGCAGCAGAGTTATGAAATGAACTGAGGGGGCATTTTGAAAAAATATGGATTAGTTGCGGCGTTGGGGCTTACATTCTTTCTTACCGGGTGTGAAGAGGTTAAATCTGTAGACTGGTGGCAGTCTCACGTAGACGATGCAACGAAAAAAGTAGCTGAATGCAAAAAGTCTGGGAGTGATAGCGAAAATTGTAAAAACGCTAAGGAAGGTTTGTTTAGGTATAAGCAATTACATCCTAAGCATGTTGACTATAAAGATGCATTCAAAAATGTATTGGGTAAAGATGGAAGTTAAAAGGAGCCACTATGGCAACTTCTAGGTATTTCCAGGCCGCTCATGACGTTATTGTTAAAACTCTTGACCAGTCTTTGACTGGTCAGTTAGATAACTTTTCTTCAATAGCGTCTCAGTTGGGTAAGTATGGTATTTCCATTTATATATTGTGGTATGCTTATACCACAATAGTTGGGAAGCAAAAAACCGCAGTGCAGGATTTTTTATGGAATCTATGTCGATTCTGGTTAATTCTTGTTTTTGTCAAAAATATGGGGGGGTGGTTAGATAGTGCAACTCAGGCCATTGATGGGCTGAAGGAAACATTTGCAGGAGGTGATCCTTGGAAATGGGTTGACGAGCTTTGGGAGAAAGTTCAGCAGGTAGCTGCATATCTTATGTCCAAAGATACTTCGAAGTATGTGAAAACAGATGGGGCAATCGCATCTTTATTAACATATGCTGGAGGGATAATTGCATTATTGCTAACTTCAATAGTTTATCTCGCCGCCGAAGTTACTATTAAGATACTTACTATTACCGCGCCGTTGTTTATTATTTGTCTTTCATTTGGTTTTTTAAGGCAGATGTTTAATAGCTGGCTTCAGTTAATATTTAGCTCATGCTTCATATTCTTGTTTTGTGGACTGGCAATTAAAGCGGGAATGACGTTCCTTAATGGCATTCTGACAATCTCGATAGCTAACGCAGATGAATTAAATCTGATATCAACAGGTGCTCAGGCCGGGGTTGCAGGTGCATTTATGGCCTGGATTATCTGGCAAGCCAAAACCTATGCTTCCCAGCTCGCAGGGGTAGGTGTTGAAGGCGCGATGCAAGGGGCAGCCGCAATGGGGATTGGTGCTGGCGTGTTCGGCGCTTCCCGTATGGGGCGTAATCTGCTTGGTATGGGTAAAAATGCAGGGATTGGCGCATGGAAAGGCGTTCGCCGTCAGGATGGAGGGTTCAACCAGTCTCCTGGTGTATCCGGTAAGTTGGGGAATCTGACCGGGCAGGGCGTTAATATTGGCGCTAAGAGGCTTCGCCAGGCTGCGATAGATGCGGCGAAAAAGAAATATGGAGGTTAACCGATTTATTATTTAAATCTGTCAACTCTGAGTATTCCGCAGTAAATATTCACTCCTCTATTTAGGTTCTCACATTATGAAACTACTTATCACGGCTATCGTGACGCTTTGCCTTGTCGGATGCCAGGCGTCACATAAACAACCTCCGGTATCCGGAAAAAGCGAACCTGTTAATTCAGCAGAGGTAATGCGCAATGGGGTTTAAACTCTCAGGATTAAAACTTCCCGGTTTTAACAAGAAAAAAGAAGTAACAGACTCTTCAACTACTTTTGAAGAGAAAAATGTATTGATGCAGGAGAAAATGAACCGCATTTATAAATTCGGTGGTATTGCAGGAATTGCCGTAGGTGTGTTGTCTCTGCTGGCACTGAATGGAGCGCTACCGTTAAAGAGTACGGTTGTCGAAGCTTATCTTATTAATGGTGTCACTGGCGTTGCTGAAAGACTGACTTCTGTTAAAAAAGAAAACCTCTCTGAAAATGAAGCGCTGGCGAAATACTTCATTACTCAGTATGTGAAGCGTCGTGAAGGGTATAACTATTTCAGTCTCCAGCATGATTATGATTATGTTCTGTTATACAGCGCTGAGAATGTGGCGACGGATTACAACGCTTTAATCAACGGCAACCAGTCACCAAAGGTTATTTATAATAAAGCGGAAAAAACCGCATCTGTTCAGGATAATCCGTCCGTGATTATCAGTCCGTCATCCCGGCGCGATGATAAGGATATGGGAGCATATATCCGGTTTAAATTAACCATTCGAAATGTCGCGACAGGCCAGGATGATTATGAATACTGGAACGTCCGGTTGACCTACCGTATTGAACCACAGGTCGAAATGGCATCGGGTGACCGAAACAATAACCCGCTTAAATTCGTTGTAACGAGCTATGTACGCGATAAAGAAGTGAAAGGGTGAAAACTATGAAAATGAATAAAGGAGCGCTAATTGTGGCGCTTCTGTTGGTGTCGCACGTCTGCCATGCAGCCGTTACGCCAGCAGCCAGCCGTTTTGATCCCCGTAATCAGATTGTCAGTTATAACCCGCAAAACACGACAGTCATAAACAGTGCGGTTGGCTATACAACCACACTGGTATTTGACGAGGATGAAACGGTCATCAGTGCCAGAACCGGCTTTCCCCAGGGCTGGGAAGTGAACAAAGAAGATAACCTGGTGTATCTCGAAGTGAAGCCCGTCAAACAGACCGTACAGAAGAACAGTACCGATGACAATGGCAACCAGTCTTCAGAGGTGGTCAGTGTAGCCCTTGATCCTGAAAACGACCTGGAACGCTGGCGAACAAACCTGTTTGTTCGCACAACAAAACGTAATTACAGCATGGAGCTGAACGCCCGAACGTTCCGGCAGCCGGATAAGATCGCGTTTGTTGTTAATTACCAGTACCCGCAGGAACGCCGGAAGGAGCAAGCCGAAATCGAGAAGAAACGGATTGAGGCTCTTAACAAGCGGCAGGAGGAGCAGGCAATCAACCGTTCTCTTGAAAATGCGAAGTCGCCCAAGAACTGGGATTACTGGAAGCGGGTAGCTGACGGCAGCCAGTCAATCAGCCCGGATTATGCGTATGACGATGGCCGCTATACCTGGTTTGGCTTCAGCCCCCTGAAGAAAATCCCCAGCGTCTTTGTTATGAGCGGCGAACAGGAAACGCTGACTAACCCGGTAGTCAAAAACAGCGGTAGTTTCACCGTTGTTGGTGTTCCTGTAGACCAGCGCTTTGTTTTGCGTATGGGAAATCAGGTTGTTGGGGTTGAAAACCGGGGCTTTGGCAAAGTCCGTCTTCCGGCAGGAGATACCGTTTCCCCGAACGTTGAGAAAGAGGTGATCCAGTGAGCGAACAGGAAAATAAAATCCCGACCGCTGTAGAAATTGAACAGGCACTACGGGAACGGCATCAGAAAGAAATTGAGCAAAACGATAAAACGGATAAGGGAGATGAAGATGACGGTAAATCAGTAAAACGCCTGGGTATCGAGAAGCTTAAAAAATCGCGTAAGGGGCTGGTGATTATTGTGGCCGCTTTCCTTCTGCTGGCCGCCGGGGTGTCTGTCTACTATATCCCGTCGATTATTCGTGCAATGTCCAGCGGTGATGATAAGCCTGCCAGTAATGCGGTATCTACTGGTTCAGTAAAACGCGCGACAGGACTCAGCGATGATGTTGATCCATTCAACACCAGGGAAGAACCGGCTAAGACGGAAGAACGGAAGGAAAGCAGCGGCAAAGCGGAAACGCCACCGGAAAAAGTACAACAAAACTTCAGTCGTGCGCTGGATGTGGCCTATGGGGGGAGCAGCTCTGCTTCCTCAAATTCCGGTGGTAGCTCATCAACGGCCAGCAATACCAGGAACGAGGGGGACGGCAGTGACAAACAGGCAGAGGTTCAGCCTGTTAATGCAGGGCAACCCGCGCAGCTTTCTAAAATTACGCGCGTTCCTTATGACCCTAACCTTTTCATTCCTGAAAATACCGCGATTAAGTGCTCGCTGGACAGACGATTTATTTCTGATCTGGCTGGCAAGCTGGTCTGTACGATTAATGAGGACGTATACAGTGCAAACAGGAATGTAAAGCTAATTGAAAAGGGAACAGCCGCATATCTGATGTATAAAACGGGCACGTTCAATCATGGTCAGGGAGCCGTGTTTATCGCTGCTACGAAGCTTAGAACACGTAAGGAACCTTTCATTGATATTCCGCTGATTGATACACAGGCGGCGGGAGCGCTGGGTGAGGCCGGGGCTTCAGGCTGGATTGACACACATTTTGCAGATCGCTTTATGGGCGCGATGATGGTTGGCATGATCCCCGATGTGGCACAGGCCGCAAGTGGAGCGGCTAAAAGTAATAAAGACAATCAGACCGACTATACAGCTAACAGTCGCCAGGCTTTTGCTGATATAGCACGCGAAGCGTTTGCAAACAGCGTAAATATCCCTCCAACGCTTTATAAAAACCAGGGGGAAATCATTACTCTGATCGTTGGTCAGGATTTGGATTTCTCCAGCATCTACAAATTAAAAATGGTGGGTACCCGGAGGTAATTTGATAACGCTGGATATCAAAGAGTTTTCAATGCTGTTAGGAATAAGGGAAAGCGAAATATACCATCATATTCGTAAGGGCATACCAATAAATGGCGTTCCTTTCCCCAAACCACTGAAACAAATCAAAACGCATCGATTTAATTACGAAGAAGTCATGCGTTTTATTGAAGATCTTAAAGGAAAAGGTGAATTATGAAGGATGCAGAGAACAGACATATTGTTTATGAAATAATAGATGAATACTTCCACCACTGGCTTAATGAAGTCGATGGTTTAACTGAAATCGCGGTAAATCGGCCTGATGAACTGTTTGTTAAAGTGAGTGGGAAATGGCAGCAGCATGAATTAAAAATGGATTTTAAAGATTGTATGTCATTTGCAGGGGCAATTTCTGATTATCATGATGGTGGGTCGGTTACGCCAGAATATCCCTTACGTTCTGTTACGCTCCCCGGAGGGGAGCGTGTACAAATAGTTATTCCCCCGGCAACGGAACGGGAAACGGTGTCTATTACAATCCGTAAGCCGTCCAGTGTGTTTATCGACCATGATACCTTTGTTAAACAAGGGTTTTACTCAAGGCTAAATCAAGGGGGGAAATTCAGGGATAAAGAAGATGAATTATCTTCAATGTTTAAAGATAATTGTTTTGAACAATTTGTCCCTGAATGCCTGGTTAAGGGTAAAACGATGGTATTTTGTGCCGGAACGGGGGCGGGTAAAACCACCTTTGCAAATGCCTGTCTTCAGTACATACCCCATCATTTACGATGTATTTCAATTGAAGATACAGATGAAGCAAAGTTCAGGTTCCACAAAAATCATGTGAAATTGTATTACCCGTCAGAAGGGGAAAGTAGCACTGTCAGTTCCGCTTCTCTTTTACGTTCTGGTTTTCGTATGAACCCGGACAGAATCCTCATGACTGAGGTTCGCGGCGCGGAAGCCTGGGATTTTCTCAAAGGCTCAAGTTCCGGCCATGCAGGGAACCTTACAACCGTCCATGAGAGCACCCCTGAAGATGCTGTGCTTGGACTGGTTCAACGGTGCTATATGAACCCTGAATGTCAGAATTTGCCTTATAACATTATATTGCGGAGGGTGTTAAGCAACGTCGATGTGATTATGAGTATTAAGTACATCGATGAGGAAGATAACCGATTTGCATCGGGTATTTACTATCGTGATATTCATTTTCAGGAATACTTTGAAAAGCTGAAGGAGTGATTATGTCTCTGAAACTACCCGATAAAGGCCAGTGGGCTTTTATCGGTCTGGTTATGTGTCTTGTGACGTATTATACTGGCTCAGTTGCTGTTTACTTCCTGAACGGAAAAACGCCGCTTTATATATGGAAGAATTTTGATTCCATGCTGCTGTGGCGGATAATAACAGAGAGTAATATACGGACAGATATCAGGTTAACCGCAATCCCCTCTCTTTTATCAGGTATGGTTTCGTCTCTCATTGTGCCTGTTTTTATTATCTGGCAACTGAATAAAACGGATGTTGCTCTTTATGGTGACGCGAAGTTTGCCAGTGATAATGATTTAAGAAAATCGAAACTTCTGAAATGGGAGAAAGAAAACGATACTGATATTCTTGTAGGTGCATATAAAGGTAAATACCTGTGGTATACCGCACCAGATTTTGTATCACTTGGCGCAGGAACCCGCGCAGGTAAAGGGGCTGCAATAGGTATTCCAAACCTGCTGGTCAGGAAACATTCCCTGATTGCATTAGATCCAAAACAGGAACTGTGGAAAATCACCAGTAAGGTACGTGAAAAACTGCTGGGTAATAAGGTCTATCTTCTTGACCCTTTCAACAGTAAAACGCATCAGTTTAACCCGCTTTTCTATATTGATTTAAAAGAAGAGAGCGGGGCTAAAGACCTGCTGAAGCTGATTGAGATCCTGTTCCCGTCTTACGGTCTGACCGGAGCGGAAGCACACTTTAATAACCTCGCGGGGCAGTACTGGACGGGGCTGGCAAAATTGCTTCATTTCTTTATTAACTACGACCCCTCCTGGCTTGGTGAGTTCGGGCTTAAACCTGTTTTCTCAATTGGTTCTGTAGTCGATTTGTACAGCAACATCGACCGGGAGCTGATACTCAGTAAGCGAGAAGACCTGGAGGGAACAAAAGGACTTGATGAAAACGCGCTGTATCATCTGCGCGATGCCCTGACCAAAATCAGGGAGTATCACGAAACCGAAGACGAACAACGTTCGAGTATTGATGGTTCGTTTCGTAAGAAAATGAGTCTGTTTTATCTTCCGACTGTTCGCAAATGTACAGACGGCAATGATTTCGACCTTCGCCAGTTGCGCCGGGAAGATATCACTGTTTATGTTGGCGTTAATGCTGAAGATATGTCCCTGGCCTATGACTTCCTCAACCTGTTCTTTAACTTCGTTGTGGAAGTCACGTTACGAGAAAACCCTGACTTTGACCCGACACTGAAACATGACTGTCTGATGTTCCTGGATGAGTTTCCGTCTATTGGTTACATGCCAATCATTAAAAAAGGTTCGGGTTATATTGCCGGGTTTAAACTCAAACTTCTGACGATTTACCAGAATATCAGTCAGCTTAATGAAATCTATGGTGTTGAAGGTGCCAAAACGCTGATGAGTGCGCATCCCTGCCGGATTATCTACGCTGTCAGTGAAGAAGATGACGCTAAAAAGATTTCGGAAAAGCTGGGCTATATCACCACCAAATCGACAGGTTCAAGCAAGACAAGCGGACGCTCAACGTCGAAAAGCAGTTCAGAAAGTGAGGCGCAGCGCGCCCTTGTGCTCCCGCAGGAGCTGGGAACGCTGGATTTTAAAGAAGAATTTATCATTCTTAAAGGTGAAAACCCGGTTAAAGCTGAGAAAGCCCTCTACTTCCTCGACCCGTATTTTATGGACAGGCTGATGATGGTAAGCCCCAAACTTACCGAGTTAACCGCCTCTCTGAATAAGACTAAAAAAGTATTGGGTGTTAAAGGGCTTAAATATCCTTCTAAAGAAAAAATGCTCTCCGTCGGTGAGCTGGAGTCAGAGGTTTTACTATGAAAAAAATGTTAATGGTCAGTGTCCTTTTTCTCTCTGCCTGTTCCTCTCCGCCTGAACCACCACAGGTTGACTGGGAACAGAATCCTGAAACGGTGAATACACAATTAATGGACTGGCAACCGACATACTCAGTTATTAAATCAGACAAGGTTAATTCATCGTGGGTTAAGGTTATCCATAATTTCAGGCCTGAAAACCGCCTTTACGATGATGCTGTTTTTTATTCTGTTGCACATTCTGATTCAGTGATTGTTGAAACCAGTAACGGAACAGACTTTTTCACAGCTAAAAACTGGTTGAGGGCGAACGGTGCAAACGGTGTCATACAGTATCGTTATAAAATGAACTGTTTTTCTTGCCGGACTACCAGTGTTTATTTATCACGATAACGCCGGATTAATAAAATTCTTGTAATTTTATTGAGCCGGGGTTGAACAACCGCAGGGCGTTAGTTGCCCGTTATCCATGAGGTGTATATGAAAAAGACCGTAACCACGGCAGTGCTGCTTTGTGCGTTCGCTGCCGGAACTGCTCATGCTGAGGAAAAGGCCGACCCGAACGATCCATGTGCAATGGTGTTATGCCTTGCCGGAAAACTTGACGGAAGTAGTCCGGCAGAATGTGACCCGATGTATAAAAGTTTTATGTCAATCAGGAAAAAGAATAAACATGGTTTTTTACCCGATCACACGGCAGATGCCAGAAAGAAAAAACTAAATGAATGTCCTGCGGCTGATGCAGGTACAGTAAGTAAAATTATTTCAAGCTTTGGCCGATTGAAAAACTTTTAATTCTGTTTGATTTAATTCTGATGTGAATACGCAAGTTTCAGGTTTGAGACTGGAACTTGCGAACATTTTTTACAGGGGTGGGAGGATGAAAATTATTAACGTACCTGATGCAAGAAGTGTGAGAATTGCCGGAATTGAAATTATCGATAGTGTCAAATCGGTCGCTTCTGTTTTTACTGAAATTTTGTTGTTTATGGTCTGGTTTCCGGCAATTGTCTATGGGCTTTATCGTTTTGTTATCGTTTTGTGGGATGCTTCCTTAAAGCCGCAATCGCTCATTGAGTTTATTAATTTCATGGTTGAGTTATACAGCTATGTACTTCCTTCGTTGGCTGTTATCGCAGTGGCTTTAGTCGTCGTTTTATCCATTTTTAAAAGACTCTCAGCAATATGGGAGGGAAGAAAGCAATGAGACATTTTTTTAATGTTCTTTCCTTTGCTGTTGCCCTGTTGCCAGCTACATTGTGTGCTGCTCAGATTCAGGGGAAAGTTATTCGCGTTCTCGATGGAGATACCATCGAAGTTAAAACACTACCCGCGAAAATTGTTGTGTATGAAGTTCCGATTCGAGTCCGATTGATAAATATCGATGCACCGGAAAAAAAACAACCCTTTGGTCGCTGGTCAACCAATCAACTTAAAGCCCTGCTGGCAGGGCAATCAGTTACCGTCTCTTATACGCAAACAGATCGCTACGGGCGAGTCCTGGGACGAGTGGTGACAGCGAACGGCACTGAGGCTAACCGCCAGCAAGTGCTAAAAGGGGCTGCATGGGTTTATGACAGGTACAACACCGATAACTCATTACCGGCTCTGCAACGGGAAGCTCAGACACAGAAGCGCGGCCTGTGGGCTGACAGTAATCCCGTTCCTCCGTGGGAGTGGCGTCATAAACAAAACTGACGCGCTTCGCTTGTCCAACCCCTCCTCTGCCTGAAGAAAATCTTCAGGCAACGTCACGGTTTTTAATATACATGGTGCGCATATGGGTAAATTAACTCTGGTAGAGCAGGCTTTACGGCTCCATAAAGAATATTACGGTGAAGATAATTTTGGTACTGTCGTAAAGGATTGTGATTACTATCCTAAAGTGGCAGAGATTTTTATAAACAGAAAGAATCGTAAAATTTATTCGAATCTTGATATCGAACCCGTTGCTTCAACCGTCGTTCATACGGGAAGTAGCCCTGTTATGGCTAAAGCCGGGAGGATTAAAAAGCTTATGTTTAAAGATGGTTCGGGAGCATACCGGATTCATCTTGGTCAAAATGAAGTGGTTCATATTATTCGCTTCATTCTTAACTCTAAAGTCAGAATGGAGTACGCAGTTGGCACAACCAAAAGTATGTCGATGCTTCATAATCTTTGCGAAGCTGGACGCGCTAAATTAAACCGCTCTTTACCCCGTAAAGGTATCTGGAAAATCGGGTGTTACGACGGCGTTTATTATCACGGTAAGGCAAGGAAGGAAGAAATAGAAAACGCTTTACGTTTTTCTGTTCATCCAAAGTTTAATGAGCTGGAGAATGACTTTAATCAGTTCTTTTCGGATATTGATTTCTACACCCGTTATGGTCAGTCAGGAATGCGAAAAGTGCTTTTTACTGGTCCTCCGGGCACAGGGAAAACGACTATCGCAAAAGCTTTGGGGGCAAAATATCAGGATAAATATGTATTTGTTTATGCTGATGATTACTTTAAAGATGTTTGCTATGCCGCAGCTCAAAAGAAAATACCCGTTATCATAATAGCTGAAGAGGTTGATGAACTTTATCGGGCTGATGCCGGAACGTTAAGTTTTCTTGATGGGGCTGATACACCGCGAAATCTTGCCGGGACATATGTTATTTTTTCAACGAACTATCCTAACCGGATTGATCCGCGCATCAGAAAACGCCCTGGCAGAATTGACAGAATCATATCTGTAGGTGCTTTTCGGACTAAAGCCGCTGCCGCTTGTGCCAAAATGTACTTACCAGACGATATAAATATTGACCTTAAAGAACTTGGCGCGGTGCTGGACAGAACGACTCCTGCTGAAATAAAGGAGATAATAAATATTGCTATTGGCATGATTCGCGGAACAAAAAACGAATTAACAGTAGATGTAATCAAGAATGCGCGTGCCTTTTTGAAAGGAACCCTTGACCTTAGTGTGCAGGAGGCAGAAGAAGACATAGAGGAAAGGGAAGAAATCTTTAAAAAGAATGGTGCGCAGCCTGACTATTCAAGTTACCTTGAGGATTGATTAATGAGACTTTTTATTGCAGAAAAACCGTCTTTAGCAAAGGCTATTTTTGAAGGACTGGGCGGAAATCCCAATACAGAAAAGAAAAACGGCTATTTTGAACACGGTTCTGATGTCGTTACCTGGTGTTATGGTCATATGCTGGAGCTTTACGACCCACAGGATTATGACGACAAATATTCCAACTGGCGTTATAGTGATTTACCCATTAAAGCGGTTTATCCGCCAAAATATAAAATCAAGCCTGAATCAGAAGCACAGACCCGCATTATTTTGTCTCTTATCGATAAAGCCGACAGCATCGTTCATTCAGGCGACCCCGATGATGAAGGATGTTTGCTGGTTGATGAGATTCTGGGTTATGCCGGAAACAAGAAACCCGTCCAGCGACTGCTTGTTGCCGACCTCAACCTTGCGCCAGTGCAAAAATCACTGTCGAATTTACAACCTAACGATAAATTTCGCGGTATGACGTTAAGCGCCCTGGCGCGTTCCCTGTGCGATCAGGGTTTTGGCTATAACATGACGCGGGGATGTACATTAAAAGGCCGTGAGAAGGGCTATGACGGCGTTCTGAACGTTGGCCGGGTACAAAGTGCCGTTCTTGGTCTGGTGAACATGCGCACGCTGGCGAACCAGAATCACACAGAAAGCTTTTATTACGATGTATTCGCCAGTCTGTCGATGAACGGGCATCAGATTAAGGCGAAATATCAGACAACAGACGACGATCAGATAGACGAGAAAAAACGCCTGATCTCCGAAGCTCAGGCCGCGCATATTGCCGGACGTGTTACGGGTAAGGATGCTATTGTTACTATCGCGACGACAAAGCCGGAAAATAGCAAGCCTCCGCTTCCGCTTAACCTTTCCACGCTTCAGCAGCTCTGCGCAAAGCGATTTGGTTATTCTGCAAAAGATACGCTCGATGTGATGCAGGGGCTGTATGAAACTCACAAGCTTCTGACCTATCCACGTTCTGACAATCGCTATCTTTCAGATGAGCATTATTACCAGGCCGGAGATATTGCCACTGCTATAGCGGCCACCGTACCCGAACTGGCGTCTGCGATCGTAGATATGGATAAAGGCCAGAAACACAAAGCCTTTAATGCCAGTAAGATTGAGGCGCACCACGCCATCATCCCGACGACAAAAAGCGGAGCCGGTATTCAGCTTAATGAAAAAGAGCGGAACGTTTATAACCTGGTGTCCGTCTACTTTATCGGGCTGTTCTACCCGGATGCGATCCGCAACAAGACGAAAATCCACTTTGATATTAAGGGGGATACCTTTACGGCCACACAGAGCGTTCTGGTACAAAAGGGCTGGGAAGCGCTGGGTAAGGATAGTGATGACGAGGACGAAACCGAAGATGCCGGAACGGACGGTTTTGACCTTTCATTGCTGAAATTTAATGACAGCGGCCTGTGTGAATCGGCAGACGTGGACAAGAAAAAGACTACACCACCTCGCTATTTCACAGAGTCAACGTTACTGGCCGCCATGACGAGTGCGGCAAAATTCATTGATGATCCGGCTCTCAGAAAGGCGCTGGAAGCGAAAGACGAGGGCAGCAGTGATCGTGGCAGTATCGGAACGGAAGCCACCCGCGCGGGTATTCTTGAGAAACTGGCGGCAAATACCGGGCTTATCTCCATCGAAAAAGAAAAGGGGTATTCGGAGCTGGTATGGAAAACCACAAAACAAGGCCAGGAGTTTTGCGCTGCACTGCCTCCTGAAATCACTAAACCGGATATCTCCGCTCTGTGGGCTGAAAAGCAGTCTCAGATCAAAGCCGGAGAGCTGACAGTTGAGGAGTTTATTAAGGAAAATGATGAGTACGTCCAGGGGTTAATCGACGAGCTGGACAGGAACGGAATTTCGATTTCTTCAAATGCCACGCCCTGCCCGGTTTGTAACAACGGTTTCCTGCGTAAGCGTAAGGGGCAAAATGGCTTTTTCTGGGGATGCTCCTGCTACCCTGAATGCAAGACAACATTCCCGGACAAAGACGGCAAACCGGATATGGAAGCAAAATCCAGATCAGAAGGTTCCATGTCCCGGCTCGAAGCCCCCTGCCCTTCATGCAGTAAAGAAATTATTATCCGGCCTAAAGGCTTTTTCTGTTCCGGGTGCGAGTTTAAAATCTGGTCTGAAGTGTCAGGAAAAAAACTGACACAAAATCAGGTTGAGACATTAATCAAAAAAGGTAAAACCGGAGAGATTAAAGGCTTTACCAGTAATAAAACCGGGAAAAAGTTTGACGCTGCAATTGTTTTGCAGGATAAAACTACGGGTAAACTTGGGTTTCAGTTCAGTAAAAAATAAGGATTAACTCGATGAGTGAAAATGAAACGTTTGACGCAACAAAAAAGCTACTCCTGAATATTCGCTCTGTTCGTGTTTTTGCGCGAGAAACCAGCTTTGAACAACTGCTGGAAATGCAGGAAAAGCTTAACGCCGTGATCGAAGAACGTCGTGAAGAAGCAGAGCGTGAGGCAGCAGAACGCGCAGAGCGCGAAAGAAAGCGCCAGGAACTGCTCCAGTTGATTGCCGGAGAAGGTTTTTCACCGGAAGAACTGCTTGGCCTGTCCGAAGATGCGCAAAAAACACGCAAAAAGACGTTGCCAAAAGCGCCGCCTAAATATCAGTTTGATGAAAACGGCGAAACGAAATACTGGTCTGGTCGTGGCCGGACACCAAAACCAATCGACGAAGCGTTAAAAGCTGGCCGTTCTCTTGATGAGTTTCTCATCAAAAAAGATGCTTCCAGCACTGCTGGTGACGAACAGTAATCTAACAAGCCTCTGACACTGCGTCAGAGGCTTTTTTTTAGCAAAAAGGGCGCGGGGGGTTATGGTGAAGAAATCTTTGGATATCTTCGCGGGGATAAGGGAAGTAGTCTCTGATATCTTTGGTTTCTAACTTACCAGTGCAGTGATACGTCTGAAAATAGATCCACTCTGCTATTGTTTTGTAGATGTGATTTCCCATGTTCGCGCTTTGAGAACCATACTGCATGACTTGTGCATCCAGGTCATTACACATCTCCGGCGGAGTGAGTACATGATATGTCCTGCATAACAGCGGGCGGTAATTGTAGATTGAGCATGTTCCCTTCTCAGACAAAAACGGACATTTTGACTCATGCCCGGTCGTAAGCGGGTTGTCTCTGGCAGTAAGTTTACTTGCTTGTGCAATATGTGTTGCCTCAAGCGCGGTTAAATGAACATCCATTTTACAGCACGAAGAGCACCCCTTTTGACAGGAGGTAAACGTGCTCACAAATTCTTTGTTAAAACGATCCAAAAAGGCGTACATCTGTTTTAACTTGAGGTAAATATTACCGGATTGAGTATTGAGTTTATTTATGAGTGCCTTTAACTCATCGAAATACTTATCAGGTACGGGTTTCAGATTGGTATAGCCGGGTAATGTTTCGCCTGGCTCCAGGTGGATCACTGAGTTAGGTTTGATATCCATTGCTTTTGCTTCCTATATTCTTCTCGCGCTGGTTGTTCATTTGACACTAAAACAAGCGTCATACAATGGCAAGGTGTCAAGCCCAGCAGTAAATCACGCTTGCCAGCAAACCAGTTTCCTGCAGCCGGTTTGGCCGTTGATTTTTGCCAGCAATATTACCCGCTCGATGCCCGCCCTGGGCGTGAAATTGCCAGCAAAAAAGATTGCCGCTATCAAAGGTGTGGTTTATATTATCTGTATCGTACGATACAGATAATGGAGAAGCTTAATAGATGACTGAAAAAATCACTGACGAGGAACTGGTAGATTTGTTGGAGGCGCTCAAAAGAGCACATGGTATGGGCGTTTGTTCAAAGGCGGTTAAGCTGGCACAGCGTTGCGCTGATGTGTTCCCTGCTATTGTTGCAGAGTTACAGGAATATCGGAACGCCGCTAAGCGAACTTCAGCATGACAAGAGCCACGGAACGCGCTTACAGCGAGCTACAACAGGCGTTTGATTTCTATAACCAGCGCCTTTTTGACGGCGAACTCCCTGACTGTCTGATTACGTTCCAGCGCGGCAAGAACACAATGGGCTATTTCAGTTACAGGCGCTTTGTTGCTGCTGACGGCAGCGGCAGGATGATTGATGAAATCGCCCTCAATCCTGAATACTTCCCGGTGTACCCGCTTATTGAAGTCATGCAAACGCTGGTTCATGAGCAGTGCCATATGTGGCAGTACCACTACGGCAACCCGTCGCGTAAGACGTACCACAATGCGCAGTGGGCGGCAAAAATGGAAAGTATCGGACTTATGCCCTCCTCCACCGGGAGACCTGGTGGTGCGAAAGTCGGCCAGAAGATTAATGACTATCCGATCCCTGGTGGCCGCTTCCAGCGCGTCACACTGGAACTGTTCCAGGGGCAATTTGCTTTGAGCTGGTTTGATCGCTTCCCTGTCCAGGTCGAACAACAAAAAGATATGACCGCCGTAATAGAGCAATGGCGCGAAACGCTTGCTCTGGCGCATCAAAATGCTGAGGCCGGGATTGATATAGAAGCGGTGCTTTCTATGGCTCTGCTGCCGTCAGTGTCACCGCAGAACGGGAGCCATTCAGATGATATGGCCGGGAGCAATGACAATGATTTGTCAGTTGCAGCATTTGAGGACAAGCCAAAACGAAATAAAGTTAAATATCAGTGTCGCGGGTGTGGCGCTGCCGTGTGGGGCAAAGCCGGACTGAATATTGAATGCGGCGATTGCGAGCTGGCTTTCATCGAAAATTAATTGCCAGCAAATTTTCCCGGTCACATCTGTTGGCCAGTGTTTTTTGCCAGCAAAGTTTCTTCCCGGGTTCGCGCCGGCAGCGCAAAAATGACAGCAAAAGAGGGGTATCATGGGGCATTACACAATCAGAACGAATGACGACGAAGATCAGGCCATTAAAAAGGCGCAGGAAGCGACCGGACAGGCATCAGCCAGCAAAACCTTTATGACGGCTATCCTTGAGCTTCAGCGTAACAGAGACGAGATGGCGCAGCTACGGCGTGAACTGGCGCAGGAAAAAGCGCGGAGTCAGGAGCTGGTATCATCGGTAAAACAATTCCGTTCCAGCCTGAACAATCTGTTTGATCTGGCTGACAACCCTTAAATAACAAGGAGCGAAACGTGCATACCACAAATGCGATTATCCTGTGCCTGGTGTCATATCCCTGCATCGTTGCATGGGTTATCTATAAAAACAGATTTGTCGATTACTTGTTTTTAACTCTGCTTGCTTGTTTGGGGAGCATTTTTTCAGTCGTATTGTATAAACAGCCCGACTACTCATTGACCATATATCAGGCCGTTGCTGTCGGCTATGCTGCCGTGATCATGCCAACGGTGTTAGTTTTGAGTGTCGTTAATATCTTCATGGGAAAAGCAGAGAGAACGTGCAAATGAATACACTGGCTGCACTGGAAAATACGTTTCGTGATATGAGAAAGCATGGCTGCCAAACAGTCATGGTCACGCAGTCTTTAGCTGATTTTGGCCGCTACAGCTATAAACCGCGCCCTGCATTTCAGGACTGGATCGAACGGCTGAAGACTGGCGAACGTCTGCCGCGAGGCCGTTACTTTGTTGGCAAGAAGCCTGGTGGCCGCCTGGTGCTCATTGATGAATTGGGGGGAACATGGACAGAAAAAGTAACAGTGATTCATACCAACGCTGGATGATAGAGAAGGCTGACAAAAGGGAAAGGACGCAAATCAGTATGTCGTTCGTAAAGATGAAGGACGTACTTTTTAACGTGCTGGCTATCGGTACTGTTTTAGCAGCCCTGGTGGTGATCTTTTATGAAGTGCAAAGCAGCTTATAAATTGATGGCCGTTGACAATGAATGTCATACTACCTGACCGGGCAATGCCGGAAGATTTCTTTCACGGGTGATGGTTTGTGATCCCGGCATTGTTCCGGCGCTCTCTCGTAAATTCTCGCGCCCAATCCCCCTCGCAAAACCTCAGAATTCACGTAACGCACCGCGATTTCGGCAACCATCAACCCTAACGTCCTTATGTTGTTGGGTTTGCCGCAGAACAATTTATTCATTTAAAATAGATTTAAACGAAGCGGGAAACCGCAGACGTAAAAAAACCGACTGGTGAGGTCGGCTTTTTTACGGTTCCGGTGCGAGCTGGTAACTCAGCCCGGAAGGGAAACTCTCTACAACTGACAATAGTATGATAATCCGTGAAGCCTGATTATGCAATATGACGGGCAGTGACTGTGCGTTAACGGTTTGCCTGAACGTTAGATAAACGTATAATCAGAGGGTTAGCTCTGTGGTGAGTCTCTCCCTGCATTCCGCTAAATGCGGCATGAACAGGTTCAAAGTCCTGACAGGTAATACAGGTGGTGCTGGTTATCTGTGCTCTGGCAGGAGTGAGACTCTCTACAACTGACAAGACGAAGAGAAGCCGTGGTGACAGGCAGTGTAAGAGCAAGCCACGGTGTCTTTACTCCATTTATGGAGAAAACGGATGATTAACCTGTTAATCATCGTTCTGAGGGCGGTAGCGGCGCTTGCAAACGCGCTGATTGCCATTCTGGAACTGATCCGCCAGTTCATCGACTAATGAACACGGAAACGTAATTAAGGCCGGAGGAACACCACCTCCGGCCTTTAATAAAAATATAGTTTAGTTACAACATTCACTAGTCTGTACTAACCACCACACACCTGACCTTCTGCGCACAAGTTACCTTTAATCACTCCTAAACAGGCATTTCATGAAACTCCCCTGTTCTTGCATCGGTAACAGGGGTCTGACGCTCAGTGGAACGAAAACTCACGTTAAGCAACGTTTTCTGCCTCTGACGCCTCTTTTAATGGTCTCAGATGTCCTTTGGTCACCAGTTCTGCCAGCGTGAAGGAATAATGGCCGAGCATATTGATATGTCCGTGGCAAAGCGGGGAGAGGCGTGCGATATCTTCATCATTCAGTGTTTCACCCTGCGCCCGGAGATGATCCAGGGCTGCCTGCATATAAATAGTGTTCCATAACACGACGGCGTTAGTGACCAGCCCCAGTGTGCCCAGTTGATCTTCCTGACCGTCGGTATATCGTTTTCTTATCTCACCTTTTTGACCGTGACAGATGGCTCTGGCAACGGCATGGCGACTTTCTCCCCGATTAAGCTGGGTCAGAATGCGCCGGCGGTAATCTTCATCATCAATATAATTAAGCAGATACAGCGTTTTGTTGATGCGCCCCACTTCAATGATTGCCTGAGTCAGTCCGGAAGGACGTTCACTTTTCAGCAATGAACGGACCAGCACTGAAACCTGTACTTTGCCCAGCTTCAGGGAGCCAGCGGTCCGGATCATTTCGTCCCACTGAGGGGTTCTAGGGATTTTCCGTCCAAAAACGACAAAGTGCTCTGGAGGCCCCGCCGTCTGTGGCCTCCAGAGGGGTATTACTTTTTTCGAGATCCCTATTTGGGCTCTGTTTGAGTAAGATTTAGTCTTTTTGGGCTAAATCCATGGCATTCGAAGAACGTGTCCAAATCTTGTCCGAGGCAGAACAAGATGAGTTATATGGACCCCCCGCTTTCACCTCCGCCGACCAACGCTTCTTTTTCTCGCTGAACGATAAGGAACTGGCGATCGCTAAAAGCCTCCGTCATCGGGGCCAGCGTTACATGCTGGTGGTACTGCTGGGCTATTTCAAAGCCAAGCCGGTGGTGCTGAATCCCGGCTTTCATCAGATCAAGCAGGACCTCAAATACGTTTATCAAACCGTTCTACCAGGCCCAGGCTGTAGACCCTTTAATCTCACGCCAAAAGAGAACGAACGGATTTACCAACGTGTTTTCCAGCTCTGCAACTACCAGCGCTGGAATGTCAAAGACCATGGAGCGGCGTTGAGAGATTACTTATCCCAGCAAGCCAGAGCCTGGACAGCGCCTAGGCACCTCTTCGATGCGGCCAATGAATATTGTTCGGGGCAGAAGATCGCAATCCCTGCCTACAGCACGCTGCAAAAGATCATCAGTCAGGTGGTGGGAGACGAACAGGAACACATGGCCGCGCACCTTGAGCGTGCAATGTCACGCGGTCTTAAGCAAGCACTGGCGGAGCTCGTGAACGGCACAGGTCCACTGCCGTTCCGACAGTTGCGACAATCGGCTCGTAACTTCACCGGAACCGAGTTGGAGAAAGAACTGATTGTCTATCGCCATATCCAGCATTGGATGCCGGAAGTGGATCTGCTGTTGAGCACGCTATCACTGTCGCAGAAAAATCTGCAACACCTGGCAGAGAAAGTCGACTACTACGGTGCCAAACTGAAACGTCAAACCGTAGGCAGCCAATGGCTGTATTTATTGTGCTATCTTCAAACGCGATGGCAGCAAGCGCTGGAACGTATTGCCGATGGCTTTGTGCATCATGTCAGACAGACCAAACAGAAGGCAAAGGATTATGCGCAGGAAGCGGTGTTTAAGGATTGGCAAAAAGCAGCTAAAAATGTCAGCAAGGCAGCTGAAGTACTGCACCTGTTCATTGATGACAGCATTGATCTGCAACTACCGTTTGCAACAGTAAGACAGCAAGCACTGAGCCTGCTGACCAAAAGGGATCTGGAATCTGTATGTCTCTTCCTGAACGAGCAGCGACGATCGGTCGATGAAGCCATGTGGCAGTACTGCGACGAGAAAGAAAGTCTGCGGAAAGGTTTGCTGCGAGAGTTGTTCCTATGTCTGCGCTTCGAAGGCTGCGACGGCACCCAGCACTTAGCGGCCGCCTTGGCGAAAACACAAAACGAACTCAACGGCCAGGACGCTCAGTTGCAAACTGCCGACACCAGACTCCTTTCCAAAAAATCACGTGAATTCCTGCTGGATGGTGAAGGGAATATCCTGATCGATCGTTATGAGTGGTTCCTCTATCAACAGATTCCTGATCGCCTGAATGGCCAGCTGACGCTGCCTGATATCACTAAATACCGGGCACTCGACGCCGACCTGATCGACGGGGAACATTGGCGAAAAAACAAATATACGCTGCTTCAACAGAGCCATTTTACAAAATTAGCGGAGGAGCCTGAAAAGCTGATCAAACAGATGGCCATGGAATTGGATACCCGTTTGTACGAAGTCGGCGAATATCTTGAACAGGAAGACAACCGGAATATCATCTTGCGTAATCCGCAGGGTAAACGCTTCTGGCGCCTGCCTTCGGCCAGCAAACATCATCTGGTCAACAATCCCTTCTTCCAGCAAATTCCCACAACGGGGATTGCGGATGTACTGCGCATGGTTGATCGTGACACCGGTTTCATTGACTGCTTCGCTCATGTGCTGGGTTCCCAATCCAGAAGCCGTTCCCATGAATATGACCTGTTGGCAATTCTGGTCGGCAATGCAACCAATCAAGGCATTTACGGCATGGCACAGATCTCTGATCGTACCTATGATCAGCTCAGCACTATCCAGGCGAACTATCTTCGCCTGGAAACATTGAATGCTGCTAACGACAACATCAATAACGCGACAGCCAAGCTACCCATCTTCCGGTACTACAACATCCAGGAAGATGTGATCCACGCCAGTGCCGATGGTCAAAAGTTCGAAGCCCGGCGCGAGACCTTCAAAACCCGTTATTCGTCGAAGTACTTTGGCACTCAAAAAGGTGTTTCTGCCATGACCTTGATCGCCAATCACGCTGCGATCAACGCCAGAGTGATCGGCGCCAACGAACATGAATCGCACTACATCTTTGATTTGTTGATGAGCAATACGTCAGACATCATTCCGGATGTGCTCTCAACCGATACCCATGGGGTGAACCATGTGAACTTCGCGTTACTGGATCTGTTCGGATACCAGTTTGCCCCACGCTATGCCCAGGTTGGCAAAGTGATCAATGACATGTTTGATGTCAAGGAAGACAAAGAACACCGAATTCAGCTGTGCTTAAAAAAGCCAATCAATACCCATCGTATTGCGCAGCACTGGGATACCATCCAACGGATTGCAGTATCACTTAAGCAGCGGAAAACAACGCAAGCCACCTTGGTGAGAAAGCTCTCGGAGTACAAGCGCAATCACCCGCTGCTGGAAGCCCTGACGGAATACAATCGCCTGGTGAAAGCGAATTATCTACTGTGCTACATCGATGATGCCAGTTTAAGAAACTATGTTCAGCGCGCGCTGAACCGGGGAGAGGCCTATCACCAACTGCGTCGGGCCGTGAGCAGCGTCAATGGGGATCAGTTCCGGGGCAGTTCAGACGAAGAAATCCAGCTATGGAATGAGTGCGCTCGCCTGGTCACCAATGCCATCGTTTACTTCAACTCCAGGATACTCAGCCAGCTGTTGACCAGCTTCGAATACCAAGGAGATACCAAGAGAATAGATATCGTCAAACAGGCATCCCCTGTGGCCTGGCACAACATTAACCTCAAGGGGACTTACCACTTCGAATTGAGCGAAAAATTGCCAGATCTGGAGGAGCTTATGCGCTCAATCGAGGGATATTTACCCGTCAGCGAAAAGTAATACCCCTCTGGAGGCCACGGACGGCGCGGCCTCCAGAGCACTTTGTCGTTTTTGGACGGAAAATCCCTAGAACCCCATTATGCACGCTTAAAAATAATAAAAGCAGACTTGACCTGATAGTTTGGCTGTGAGCAATTATGTGCTTAGTGCATCTAACGCCGCCATAAACGGCGACAGGGTGGCGCGCCTATTGCGCATAAAATGGCGAAGCCATGCGCAACAGGCGCGGAATCTCTGGCGTCCGGTTTGATGGCTTTGTTATGCAAAGGACTAGTCTTCAATGACGTGTAAACCACGGCGCTTTAAGTCCTCCAACGAATCCAACATTCCCCTTATTAATTCAACAGGATGCCCCTCCCAGTCTTCAACAACGCCAACAATTCTCAAGGGTTCGCAGGTTCTATAGGACTGTGTTGGATTACCGGGAAATCTTTTGTTCGTAAGATTCGGATCGTCTTCGAACGGTCCTGTTGGCTCAACTATGTATATGTAGCCGCGACCCTCGAGGCCAGACAGTGACATAGCAAGTTCAGCTCCCCAAACTGCTGGCTCCATCAAGGCTGAAAAGTAGATGTGCTTAAGAATACGACCGTCCTCGAAATGAGAGATGAACCCTGTGGTTAGCAAGTCACCAATCGCCAAATTGGCTTTGGTTCCATGATAGAACGGTCCTTGCACCTGCTTGTAATTATCATGAGAGATGGGAATCCAATCTTTTACCATTTTAAGACCCTTAATTGTTGGGATTTGGCTGCATAACGCCTGAAATAAGCCGTGCCGCGAAGCGGCATCGGCTTGATTGAATTGTTAGACGGCAAACTCGAGCCAATACTTGTGCAGGCCAACAATATTAGACGAGCACAGCATGGGCATTGCCGCTTTGATCTTCTCCAGTGACCAATTCCACCACTCCATCTCCAGAAGCAATGAAATTTCCTCATCGGTGAAGCGTTTCTTAATCTTCTTAGCGGGATTGCCGCCAACGATAGCGTAAGGCTCCACATCTTTTGTCACCAACGAGCGGCTGCCTATCACCGCACCGTGCCCGATCTTGATTCCGGGCATGACCATTGCCTCAGAGCCGATCCAAACGTCATTGCCAATGACAGTATTACCTGCTTTTTGGAAGGCATCGAGTGCGCTTGAGAATGCAGGTTCTTCCTGCATATAAAAGAACGGGAAAGATGATGCCCAGTCGTACCGATGCCCCTGATTGCCAGCCATGATAAAGGGGTTCTAGGGATTTTCCGTCCAAAAACGACAAAGTGCTCTGGAGGCCCCGCCGTCTGTGGCCTCCAGAGGGGTATTACTTTTTTCGAGATCCCTATTTGGGCTCTGTTTGAGTAAGATTTAGTCTTTTTGGGCTAAATCCATGGCATTCGAAGAACGTGTCCAAATCTTGTCCGAGGCAGAACAAGATGAGTTATATGGACCCCCCGCTTTCACCTCCGCCGACCAACGCTTCTTTTTCTCGCTGAACGATAAGGAACTGGCGATCGCTAAAAGCCTCCGTCATCGGGGCCAGCGTTACATGCTGGTGGTACTGCTGGGCTATTTCAAAGCCAAGCCGGTGGTGCTGAATCCCGGCTTTCATCAGATCAAGCAGGACCTCAAATACGTTTATCAAACCGTTCTACCAGGCCCAGGCTGTAGACCCTTTAATCTCACGCCAAAAGAGAACGAACGGATTTACCAACGTGTTTTCCAGCTCTGCAACTACCAGCGCTGGAATGTCAAAGACCATGGAGCGGCGTTGAGAGATTACTTATCCCAGCAAGCCAGAGCCTGGACAGCGCCTAGGCACCTCTTCGATGCGGCCAATGAATATTGTTCGGGGCAGAAGATCGCAATCCCTGCCTACAGCACGCTGCAAAAGATCATCAGTCAGGTGGTGGGAGACGAACAGGAACACATGGCCGCGCACCTTGAGCGTGCAATGTCACGCGGTCTTAAGCAAGCACTGGCGGAGCTCGTGAACGGCACAGGTCCACTGCCGTTCCGACAGTTGCGACAATCGGCTCGTAACTTCACCGGAACCGAGTTGGAGAAAGAACTGATTGTCTATCGCCATATCCAGCATTGGATGCCGGAAGTGGATCTGCTGTTGAGCACGCTATCACTGTCGCAGAAAAATCTGCAACACCTGGCAGAGAAAGTCGACTACTACGGTGCCAAACTGAAACGTCAAACCGTAGGCAGCCAATGGCTGTATTTATTGTGCTATCTTCAAACGCGATGGCAGCAAGCGCTGGAACGTATTGCCGATGGCTTTGTGCATCATGTCAGACAGACCAAACAGAAGGCAAAGGATTATGCGCAGGAAGCGGTGTTTAAGGATTGGCAAAAAGCAGCTAAAAATGTCAGCAAGGCAGCTGAAGTACTGCACCTGTTCATTGATGACAGCATTGATCTGCAACTACCGTTTGCAACAGTAAGACAGCAAGCACTGAGCCTGCTGACCAAAAGGGATCTGGAATCTGTATGTCTCTTCCTGAACGAGCAGCGACGATCGGTCGATGAAGCCATGTGGCAGTACTGCGACGAGAAAGAAAGTCTGCGGAAAGGTTTGCTGCGAGAGTTGTTCCTATGTCTGCGCTTCGAAGGCTGCGACGGCACCCAGCACTTAGCGGCCGCCTTGGCGAAAACACAAAACGAACTCAACGGCCAGGACGCTCAGTTGCAAACTGCCGACACCAGACTCCTTTCCAAAAAATCACGTGAATTCCTGCTGGATGGTGAAGGGAATATCCTGATCGATCGTTATGAGTGGTTCCTCTATCAACAGATTCCTGATCGCCTGAATGGCCAGCTGACGCTGCCTGATATCACTAAATACCGGGCACTCGACGCCGACCTGATCGACGGGGAACATTGGCGAAAAAACAAATATACGCTGCTTCAACAGAGCCATTTTACAAAATTAGCGGAGGAGCCTGAAAAGCTGATCAAACAGATGGCCATGGAATTGGATACCCGTTTGTACGAAGTCGGCGAATATCTTGAACAGGAAGACAACCGGAATATCATCTTGCGTAATCCGCAGGGTAAACGCTTCTGGCGCCTGCCTTCGGCCAGCAAACATCATCTGGTCAACAATCCCTTCTTCCAGCAAATTCCCACAACGGGGATTGCGGATGTACTGCGCATGGTTGATCGTGACACCGGTTTCATTGACTGCTTCGCTCATGTGCTGGGTTCCCAATCCAGAAGCCGTTCCCATGAATATGACCTGTTGGCAATTCTGGTCGGCAATGCAACCAATCAAGGCATTTACGGCATGGCACAGATCTCTGATCGTACCTATGATCAGCTCAGCACTATCCAGGCGAACTATCTTCGCCTGGAAACATTGAATGCTGCTAACGACAACATCAATAACGCGACAGCCAAGCTACCCATCTTCCGGTACTACAACATCCAGGAAGATGTGATCCACGCCAGTGCCGATGGTCAAAAGTTCGAAGCCCGGCGCGAGACCTTCAAAACCCGTTATTCGTCGAAGTACTTTGGCACTCAAAAAGGTGTTTCTGCCATGACCTTGATCGCCAATCACGCTGCGATCAACGCCAGAGTGATCGGCGCCAACGAACATGAATCGCACTACATCTTTGATTTGTTGATGAGCAATACGTCAGACATCATTCCGGATGTGCTCTCAACCGATACCCATGGGGTGAACCATGTGAACTTCGCGTTACTGGATCTGTTCGGATACCAGTTTGCCCCACGCTATGCCCAGGTTGGCAAAGTGATCAATGACATGTTTGATGTCAAGGAAGACAAAGAACACCGAATTCAGCTGTGCTTAAAAAAGCCAATCAATACCCATCGTATTGCGCAGCACTGGGATACCATCCAACGGATTGCAGTATCACTTAAGCAGCGGAAAACAACGCAAGCCACCTTGGTGAGAAAGCTCTCGGAGTACAAGCGCAATCACCCGCTGCTGGAAGCCCTGACGGAATACAATCGCCTGGTGAAAGCGAATTATCTACTGTGCTACATCGATGATGCCAGTTTAAGAAACTATGTTCAGCGCGCGCTGAACCGGGGAGAGGCCTATCACCAACTGCGTCGGGCCGTGAGCAGCGTCAATGGGGATCAGTTCCGGGGCAGTTCAGACGAAGAAATCCAGCTATGGAATGAGTGCGCTCGCCTGGTCACCAATGCCATCGTTTACTTCAACTCCAGGATACTCAGCCAGCTGTTGACCAGCTTCGAATACCAAGGAGATACCAAGAGAATAGATATCGTCAAACAGGCATCCCCTGTGGCCTGGCACAACATTAACCTCAAGGGGACTTACCACTTCGAATTGAGCGAAAAATTGCCAGATCTGGAGGAGCTTATGCGCTCAATCGAGGGATATTTACCCGTCAGCGAAAAGTAATACCCCTCTGGAGGCCACGGACGGCGCGGCCTCCAGAGCACTTTGTCGTTTTTGGACGGAAAATCCCTAGAACCCCATTATCTAAAAATACTTAATTGTCTTTTAACGTCGCTAAATTTTAAATAAATAAGTGAAGAGTGTTAGTGGAGCCACTGATTTAAAGTTGGCAGAGTAAAACTTGAAGTGCGACATAAACCACCTAATTAATTTAAAGGGTTTATGGAGTATATAAAATTGTCATACCATCATCTTAACTTTGAAGATCGTACTGCATTAATGCTTGAGTCAAGAAAAGAAGGCTTTTCAGCCAGAAAATTTGCTGAACTCATTAAAAGACATCCTAGTACGATCTATCGTGAGCTTAAAAGAAATAGCATCAATGACGTTTATCAAGCTCGATATGCTTCTGATAACACCTTCGCTAGACGTAGACGTGGTCACAGAAAACTCAAAATCGATTCAATCCTCTGGAAATTTATTGTTGAAGCGATCCGTTGTTTATGGTCTCCTCAGCAAATAGCAAAGCGTTTAAAGACATTTCCTGATTTGGATCAAACAATGAATGTAAGCCATACAACGATTTATTCAACGATACGAGCATTACCAAAGGGTGAGTTGAAAAAAGACTTATTATCCTGTCTACGTCATGAAAATAAAAAGCGAAAAGCTAACGGTGAACCTAAAAAAGATTCTATATTACAGGATATTAAAACTATTCATGAGCGCCCAGCCGAAGTTCAAGAAAGAAAAATACCGGGTCATTGGGAAGCTGATTTAATTAAAGGTAAAGACAATAAAAGTTCGATAGCAACACTTATTGAACGAAATACACGGCTCTGTATCTTGGCAACATTACCTGATGCAAAGGCAGAATCAGTGCGCAAGGCTTTAACTGAAGCTCTGAAATATTTACCTGCAGAACTGCGTAAAACGTTGACCTATGACCGTGGACGTGAGATGTCAGAACATAAAATACTCGAAGAAGATTTAGGCATAGATGTATATTTCTGTGACCCACATTCACCCTGGCAAAAAGGCACATGCGAAAATATGAATGGTTTAATTAGGCAATATTTACCTAAAGGGATTGATTTAAATCAGGCAGATCAGCATTATTTAAATCAAGTTGCCATGTCACTGAATACTCGTCCTAGAAAGGCGTTAGATTGGCTTACACCATTAGGGAAGGTGCGAATAAGCGGGGAAATTCTTCTCGGCTGACTCAGTCATTTCATTTCTTCATGTTTGAGCCGATTTTTTCTCCCGTAAATGCCTTGAATCAGCCTATTTAGACCGTTTCTTCGCCATTTAAGGCGTTATCCCCAGTTTTTAGTGAGATCTCTCCCACTGACGTATCATTTGGTCCGCCCGAAACAGGTTGGCCAGCGTGAATAACATCGCCAGTTGGTTATCGTTTTTCAGCAACCCCTTGTATCTGGCTTTCACGAAGCCGAACTGTCGCTTGATGATGCGAAATGGGTGCTCCACCTTGGCCCGGATGCTGGCTTTCATGTATTCGATGTTGATGGCCGTTTTGTTCTTGCGTGGATGCTGTTTCAAGGTTCTTACCTTGCCGGGGCGCTCGGCGATCAGCCAGTCCACATCCACCTCGGCCAGCTCCTCGCGCTGTGGCGCCCCTTGGTAGCCGGCATCGGCTGAGACAAATTGCTCCTCTCCATGCAGCAGATTACCCAGCTGATTGAGGTCATGCTCGTTGGCCGCGGTGGTGACTAGGCTGTGGGTCAGGCCACTCTTGGCATCGACACCAATGTGGGCCTTCATGCCAAAGTGCCATTGATTGCCTTTCTTGGTCTGATGCATCTCCGGATCGCGTTGCTGCTCTTTGTTCTTGGTCGAGCTGGGTGCCTCAATGATGGTGGCATCGACCAAGGTGCCTTGAGTCATCATGACGCCTGCTTCGGCCAGCCAGCGATTGATGGTCTTGAACAATTGGCGGGCCAGTTGATGCTGCTCCAGCAGGTGGCGGAAATTCATGATGGTGGTGCGGTCAGGCAAGGCGCTATCCAGGGATAACCGGGCAAACAGACGCATGGAGGCGATTTCGTACAGAGCATCTTCCATCGCGCCATCGCTCAGGTTGTACCAATGCTGCATGCAGTGAATGCGTAGCATGGTTTCCAGCGGATAAGGTCGCCGGCCATTACCAGCCTTGGGGTAAAACGGCTCGATGACTTCCACCATGTTTTGCCATGGCAGAATCTGCTCCATGCGGGACAAGAAAATCTCTTTTCTGGTCTGACGGCGCTTACTGCTGAATTCACTGTCGGCGAAGGTAAGTTGATGACTCATGATGAACCCTGTTCCATGGCTCCAGATGACAAACATGATCTCATATCAGGGACTTGTTCGCACCTTCCTTAGAGAAATTTGCTCAGCTTGTTGATTATCATATGGCTTTTGAAACTGTCGCACCTCATGTTTGAATTCGCCCCATATTTTTGCTACAGTGAACCAAATTAAGATCATCTATTTACTAGGCCTCGCATTTGCGGGGTTTTTAATGCTGAATAAAAGGAAAACTTGATGGAATTGCCCAATATTATGCACCCGGTCGCGAAGCTGAGCACCGCATTAGCCGCTGCATTGATGCTGAGCGGGTGCATGCCCGGTGAAATCCGCCCGACGATTGGCCAGCAAATGGAAACTGGCGACCAACGGTTTGGCGATCTGGTTTTCCGCCAGCTCGCACCGAATGTCTGGCAGCACACTTCCTATCTCGACATGCCGGGTTTCGGGGCAGTCGCTTCCAACGGTTTGATCGTCAGGGATGGCGGCCGCGTGCTGTTGGTCGATACCGCCTGGACCGATGACCAGACCGCCCAGATCCTCAACTGGATCAAGCAGGAGATCAACCTGCCGGTCGCGCTGGCGGTGGTGACTCACGCGCATCAGGACAAGATGGGCGGTATGGACGCGCTGCATGCGGCGGGGATTGCGACTTATGCCAATGCGTTGTCGAACCAGCTTGCCCCGCAAGAGGGGCTGGTTGCGGCGCAACACAGCCTGACTTTCGCCGCCAATGGCTGGGTCGAACCAGCAACCGCGCCCAACTTTGGCCCGCTCAAGGTATTTTACCCCGGCCCCGGCCACACCAGTGACAATATCACCGTTGGGATCGACGGCACCGACATCGCTTTTGGTGGCTGCCTGATCAAGGACAGCAAGGCCAAGTCGCTCGGCAATCTCGGTGATGCCGACACTGAGCACTACGCCGCGTCAGCGCGCGCGTTTGGTGCGGCGTTCCCCAAGGCCAGCATGATCGTGATGAGCCATTCCGCCCCCGATAGCCGCGCCGCAATCACTCATACGGCCCGCATGGCCGACAAGCTGCGCTGAGCCATGGCTGACCACGTCACCCCCAATCTGCCATCGCGCGATTTCGATGTGACAGAGGCGTTTTATGCGAAGCTGGGCTTTGCGACGAGTTGGAAGGATCGCGGCTGGATGATCCTGCAGCGCGGCGGTTTGCAGCTCGAATTCTTCCCCTATCCTGACCTCGACCCAGCTACGAGCTCGTTCGGCTGTTGCCTGCGGTTGGATGATCTCGATGCCATGGTGGCATTGGTGAACGCGGCGGGAGCCGAGGAAAAAAGCACCGGCTGGCCGCGCTTCAAAGCTCCGCAACTGGAGGCGAGCGGCCTGAGGATCGGCTACCTGATCGATCCCGACTGCACGCTGGTGCGGCTGATCCAGAACCCCGACTGACCGCATGCCCGCGAAAATCAAGATTTGCGGGATCAGCACACCCGAGGCGCTCGATGCGACCATCGCGGCGCGGGCGGACTATGCCGGGTTGGTGTTCTATCCAGCGTCGCCCCGTGCGGTTACGTCGAATGTCGCGGGCGCTTTGACATCGCGCGCAGCTGGCCAGATCGCCATGGTCGGTTTGTTCGTCGATGCGGATGATGCTGTCATCGCCGACGCACTGGTGGCAGCCAAGCTGAACGCGCTGCAGCTGCACGGTTCGGAATCGCCCGAACGCGTGGCCCAGTTGCGCGCGCGGTTTGGCAAGCCGGTGTGGAAGGCGCTGCCCGTCGCCAGCGCCAGCGATGTCGCACGCGCCGCAGCCTATGCCGGGGCGGCGGACTTGATCTTGTTCGACGCCAAGACCCCCAAAGGCGCGCTGCCCGGCGGCATGGGGTTGGCGTTCGACTGGTCGCTGCTGGCCGGATATCGCGGTGCCTTGCCGTGGGGGCTGGCAGGCGGGCTAAATCCGACGAATGTTGCCGAGGCGATTGCGCGCACCGGAGCGCCGCTGGTCGATACCTCCAGCGGCGTCGAAAGCGCGCCGGGCGTCAAGGATACCGACAAGATTACCAATTTCGCCTTTGCGGTGCGCTTGGCCTAAATCGCGTCGATCAATAGGCGTCGTTCAGCGCAAAGATCGGCTTGCGGGTGCGCCACTGCCCTCGGGTGAAGTCGGGAAAATCTAACGTGCGATTGCCCTCAGCAATCGATTGTTCCGACAGAGGCGTGATCGCGCTCCAGGCCAGCGCGTCGTAAATGTCGATTGGCATCGGGGCCTTGGCCTTCAGCGCCTCGACAAAAGCGTGGATCACGAACCAGTCCATCCCGCCATGCCCGGCCCCTGCCGCCAGATCGGCGTAGCGTTTCCATAGCGGGTGATCGTATTTCGCAAACCAGCCCTCGGCAGGCTCCCAGCGGTGCGGCTGTGGGCTCTTGCCCTCCAGATAGATCGACTTGTTGACGTCCATCCACAGCCCCTCGGTGCCTTGCACCCGAAAGCCGAGAGAATAGGGGCGCGGCAGCGAGGTGTCGTGGCACAGCATGATCGTTTCACCATTAGTGCAGCCGATCATGGTGTTGACCACATCACCCAGTGCGAATTTCACCTCGGCGTTGGGATGATCGGCAGAGCCGTTCTTGACGACATAATCATGCAGCCCGCGCGCCTTACAGCCGAAGCCGCCAGCGCCCGCTTCGCCCGGCAACGCGACCTTCAGGGTGCGGGTCTGCGGCGGGTAGCACACGCCGGCATCGGCGCAGCCCTGGTACTTCACGGTCAGGGTGGTCGCGCTCGCGCCGGCCGCGGGCGTGCCGGTGAGGGTGCCGAGCAATTCCTTGCGGTAGGTTTCGACGTCGCCGAAGAATTCGTCGCGGTAGGCCTTGCCCTTCGGCAGCGCCATGGTCGCGCCGGTGAAGGCGGCATCGGCCTTGACCGAGGTGCGGTGCCGGTACAGGTAATAGCCGTCGGCGATCCGCCAGCGCACCTCGATGCGGTCCGGCGCGGTGGCCTGCGCGGACAGGACGAAGACCTCGTCGACCGGCGGCAGTTCGAAGTCCTGGGCGACGGCCGAGGTCGCGGGCAGCGCAAGCAGCAGGGCGAGCCCGGCCAGCCAGCGGCGCAGGCGGATCGTGGATGCGGTCATTGGCTCAGTTTACCGGTCGGCTCTCGGCGGCCAGCCATTGCAGGTATTCGGGCAGGCCGGACGCGGCTTCGACCGCGAGCAGCTCCGGGAGTTCGTAGGGATGCAGTTGGCGCAGGCGTTCCTGCAGGGCGGGGGGCACTGTTGCAAATAGTCGGTGGTGATAAACTTATCATCCCCTTTTGCTGATGGAGCTGCACATGAACCCATTCAAAGGCCGGCATTTTCAGCGTGACATCATTCTGTGGGCCGTACGCTGGTACTGCAAATACGGCATCAGTTACCGTGAGCTGCAGGAGATGCTGGCTGAACGCGGAGTGAATGTCGATCACTCCACGATTTACCGCTGGGTTCAGCGTTATGCGCCTGAAATGGAAAAACGGCTGCGCTGGTACTGGCGTAACCCTTCCGATCTTTGCCCGTGGCACATGGATGAAACCTACGTGAAGGTCAATGGCCGCTGGGCGTATCTGTACCGGGCCGTCGACAGCCGGGGCCGCACTGTCGATTTTTATCTCTCCTCCCGTCGTAACAGCAAAGCTGCATACCGGTTTCTGGGTAAAATCCTCAACAACGTGAAGAAGTGGCAGATCCCGCGATTCATCAACACGGATAAAGCGCCCGCCTATGGTCGCGCGCTTGCTCTGCTCAAACGCGAAGGCCGGTGCCCGTCTGACGTTGAACACCGACAGATTAAGTACCGGAACAACGTGATTGAATGCGATCATGGCAAACTGAAACGGATAATCGGCGCCACGCTGGGATTTAAATCCATGAAGACGGCTTACGCCACCATCAAAGGTATTGAGGTGATGCGTGCACTACGCAAAGGCCAGGCCTCAGCATTTTATTATGGTGATCCCCTGGGCGAAATGCGCCTGGTAAGCAGAGTTTTTGAAATGTAAGGCCTTTGAATAAGACAAAAGGCTGCCTCATCGCTAACTTTGCAACAGTGCCACAATGTGCGTAATGACCCCCCTGACCTCCAACCCGTCCTCATCGTCATCAGGTATAGCCCTGAAGTTATCCAGCTTATCGAGTTCCTGGAGACACCGCTTGGGGTGTAGTCGCAATCGCATGATCCTGAATTCTTGTTCCAGGACACAGAGCACCAAAGACCCGTCAACGGGCGTGCCCCCAAAATCTACTATGAGCAGCGCACCAGGCTTTATCCCTTCCCGGAAAGAGTAGGTATCACTTCGAAAAAAGAATACTCCCGGCGCTCCTGTATTACAGTGCTGATCGAGTGACAGCCTGTTTTCCTGGTAGTCGGTTGCTGGCGATGGAAAACCCATTTTTAACGGCCTCCGTTGGGGTTAAAAAGCATGAATGTCCGGTTCTCTCCTTCCTGAGTGGAAATGTCTTTAAAAACGGTCACGTAGGTTTCAATCCACTGATTTGCTTGGCGACAACTCCAGTGAAAATTAATCAGCGCAAGCTGGCTGACAAAGGCTTCTGTCGTAACTGTCTGACGACCGTTCGGCTCACGCTTAATGCTCGCACGCCAGGCTGAGTCAATTTCATAGTGTCTAGGCATGAAAAACCTCCGATCAATATAGCTGTATGCATATGGGTCTTCCCTTGTTGTGGTGGCTGAAGGCATGATAATGGTGTATTTAATCGCCAGAGGTCACCGCCATGGACGAAAAGTCCCTCTACGCTCATATTCTCAACCTGTCCGATCCGTGGCAGGTAAAGTCCCTTTCTCTCGATGAAAATGCCGGTTCTGTTACTGTCACTATTGAGATCGCTGAAAACACCCGGCTAGCCTGTCCGACCTGCGGTAAATCCTGTTCTGTTCACGATCACCGTCATCGTAAATGGCGCCATCTTGATACCTGCCAGTTCACCACTATTGTTGAAGCCGATGTTCCACGAATTATGTGTCCGGAGCATGGCTGCCTGACGTTGCCTGTTCCGTGGGCTGGCCCCGGAAGCCGGTATACGTTGCTATTCGAATCGTTCGTTCTCTCATGGCTGAAAATCAGCACCGTTGATGCTGTCAGGAAGCAACTTAAGCTCAGTTGGAATGCGGTTGACGGCATTATGACCCGGGCAGTTAAGCGAGGTCTTGCCCGGATAAAAAAGCCATTATCCGCCCGTCATATGAATGTGGATGAGGTCGCCTTTAAAAAAGGACATCGTTACATAACGGTGATCTCCGATCGCGATGGTCGGGCGCTGGCCTTAACGGATGATCGCGGCACAGAGAGTCTTGCCGGCTATCTTCGCACGCTCACTGATGGGCAGTTGCTGGCTATCAAAACGCTCTCAATGGACATGAACGCGGGCTATATAAGAGCAGCGCGTATCCACTTACCCAGTGCGGTTGAGAAAATCGCCTTTGACCGCTTCCATGTGGCGAAGCAACTGGGCGAGGTAGTTGATAAAACCCGTCAGAATGAACATCCGCACCTCCCTGTTGAAAGCCGACACCAGGCAAAAGGAACCCGCTTCCTGTGGCAGTACAGCGATAAGTGGATGACCGAATCCCGGCAGGAAAAGCTGATGTGGCTGCGTGCACAGATGAAGCTGACGAGCCAGTGCTGGGCGCTGAAAGAGCTGGCAAAGGATATCTGGAACAGGCCATGGAGCGAGGAAAGACGGAGTGACTGGCAGAGATGGTTGGCGCTGGCGGCTAACAGTGACGTTCCCATGATGAAAAATGCCGCGAAAACGATAGGAAAAAGGCTGTACGGGATCCTGAATGCGATGCGACACAGTGTCTCAAACGGAAATGCGGAGGCACTTAACAGCAAGATCAGGCTGCTGAGGATAAAAGCCAGGGGATACCGAAACCGGGAGCGCTTTAAACTGGGGGTGATGTTCCACTACGGAAAGCTGAATATGGCGTTCTGAGCCTTCCCACCATGATCGGGGAAGACCCAT
>NZ_JBLGWE010000005.1:0-28534 GCF_050031515.1 Enterobacter cloacae complex sp. 397G4
ATGTGTTATCACCTTCATATTGCCTCAGGCACGATTCCGGCTTGTTTTACAACCTTAGCGAATGAAGCGGGACTGGCGACGGTTTCAAAAGCCGGTAATCTCTCAATCACTCGTGCTACCCGAGCGGCACACACGCTGGCCGCGTGGGGATTGATCCAGTACAAGCTCATTTGGGATAAAGTCACCAAGCAGTATTTCCCTGCTGAAATAGAAGTCACGGAACTGTTTTTCGATTTTATAGGTGTAGGCGCGGATGCGTTTAAAAGAGCACAAAATCAACAGTTAGCATGGATAAATCGCGGACTGTTAAAGAAGGGGGAAGCCGCGATCAGCCTTACAGAAGCACGTAGACGCCAGAAACAGCAGTATCTCGAAACTACCTGGAAGCGCCGTAAAGCCTCTCAGGAAATGAAGAAAATTCAGAGAGCGGCCAAGGTTGCTGTGGCGAAAAAAGATGAAGAGCTGCGGCATATGGTTGCCAAGCAGATTCAAAGTGAAATCCGGCAGGGATTGCATGAAGGTATCGATTTAGCTTCGGTGAAACACCTTCTGAATAAGCGCATCATGTATTACCGTACCGTCGCCAGTTCTGACGACCCTAACACCGCCTGACCTACCTTTTTCAGCTTATCCGTATCAACGGAGGCTTTGCTACGCCTCTAACATGGCTCTGGTCAATAAGTAGTCACCAACACGCTATTCCCCCCGACTTACCACGCTGAAAAAACCGTTTTGAGATCCGTTTAAATAAGTTATGAACATATAGATGCAAATGGTTTTTTTTATTGTATGCAATCAGAAGGTTAGATGCGTGGAGACAGTCCTTTTCTTTTAGAGAACAAGAAATATAAATATAAGAGCCTTACAGCTCTGGATAAGTGACCGCCCTTGCAGCGACGTAAACGTCGCGCCGGTTCGGTTTGTCGCTACGCTCCTAAGTAGCACCCGCAAGCGGGCAAATCGCTGAACATTCCTTTTGTCTCCGACCATCAACCAACAACACCGCTTTACGTTCCGTGGCTTCTCAAAACCCGGTCTTACAGGAAGGAGGGGCAAATTGCGCTTCTAACGCTCACAGAAACGTTTTAGGTATTAGGGTATATGTCAGGATGGAAAAACAACTGATCGCCTCAGGAATGGCGTTTACGTGCCTATTTTAAGTTAAAACCGGCAACGCTCGCCGCAGACTCATGACCGAGCAGCGCGAGCGAATGAGCGAGGAAGCGTAAGATCGTCAGGATTAACAAAGAAAGGAGGACGCGCGGAGGTTCATTGGTGGCCGTTTTTAGGTGTCATGTCGAAGATACCTAATACCGGAATAATTTCTTGGCTCGCACGGCCAGTTAGCACCAAAAAATGTCGCCAGATCCCGTATGGAATAGGCATTTCGCCGCTTTTGAAAGCGCGTATACGGCGTCCGGCTTGTTTGCCGTGTAAACCCAATAATGCGGCCAGCTTATCTTCACTGTCGTACTCAGTGAACACTGTCTGGAATTGCCCGAACCACGCACGGATAAGTTCCGGTGCCGGTGCTTGCCATCCCTCGTTCTCCCTCAGTAAATGTTTATCACCGTATATGGCCGCGTTGAAATCGGGCACAGATCCATAGCGCGGAGCATTTAGGTTATTCCGCAGTGCGTTGCACCCACGTTCGACACCATCACGAAGCAAAATCAGGCGTTGTTCATTGGTATCTGGTAACTCGATTGTTATCGTCATTAAAAGCCCCTCACAACGATTTAAAAGAAAGGGCAGTATGTTACTGCCCTGTTTTAGTAGCGTGCTTACGCGTTAGGTTTAGAGCGGTTTTAGCGCGATATGCTTAATATCAGAAACACGGATGTTTACCAGCTCCAGTGTACCCGTGGCTAAGGGTTCCCATTTGCCCGATGAGTGAATGTGCATCAGGCAGTAGTAAAGATATCTAGGCAGAACAATATCTGTTCTGAATACCTTTATTCCTATATGCTCTGGATTGAATGTATAGGTTGGTTCCCCCACGGATTTTAAAGAGCCTCTACGCACTACCCAAAAGTCTGCATCAGGGAAGCGGGTAGCAATAACAGCAACATCTTGCAGTCTCATCGTTACCTTAGTGAATACTAGCCTTCCAGAACTGGCGGCTTTCTGTTGATCCACTGGTAAACTATATCAGGCACATCACATAAATTCTCTAAGGTATCTTATGTAAATCCTACAGGTTTTCTTGGTGAATCCTTGGGGAATCCGTAGGATTTATGTAAGGACTCTTTGAGTTATTTGTTTGCAACTCGCTCTGATTGCAGTAGCTCATAAAGGCCGGATTCATGGCCGGGTGACAAGTTGATATTCTTTATCCCGAATCGCTCAAGCACCTTCTGAAAGTGTGCCAAATCAAGTGACTCCGGGTGCTGTTCGTAGAGGTTGGAATACAGAGGTTCGTCGCTTTCTGGCTCGATCACCAAAAAAAACCATGACATTGGACTGTCCCAACCTAGCAGAACGTCAACTTTCCCACCGGGAGTTAATCCGGTTAGTCTATGCTGACTCATGTGATACCTCTTTTATACATCCAAAAGGAATCCTAAGAATTCCCCAAGGGAATACTTAGGAAATTTAATGAAATCCTAGATCCCCCCTTCCCTTTCCAACTTTTCGCGTAATGCTTCCATAATGTAATTGGAGAAATCCAGATTTGTTTTGTTCGTATCTCGCAGCTTCTGATGGGCGTCAAAATATGTTGTTGGGATCGCTTTCAGTGTTTTTGTACGCACTGTACGTTGTGCCGGTGCTGCATTATTCTTTTCAGTATTAACCTGTAGAGGCGCTTCATTTCCAATATTGAGAGCGGCATCGAAGATAGATTGTTTATTTTTCATTTGGAAACCTCTTGGGATTCTTAAGGGTATCTATAGGAAACCTAAAATACATCCTATAGATTTCCTACGGATTCCCATTGTACATCAAATTCAGCTTTCAGCTAAAGCCCGTAACTCTTTTACCAGTTCGATAACTTCTCGCCCTGCTTGTGAGCTACGGCCATGCTTAATTTGTGTCACTCCCATTCCTTTTCGTAGTGAGTCTGTAAACCCATAGCGGCCTTTGCGGTATGACAGTCTCCCGTTCAGTAACGTCATGTGCTGAACTTTTTTCATGGTGTCGTCCATGTCCGGGAAGTGTTTCTGGTTAGGTTGCGTTTTACACATCAAAACGTGAGCCTGTATATCTCTGCCCGTCTGCTTTGAGATTTCAGCCAGAACGGTATCGAAGGTAGCCAAACCGATCTGCTCAGTAACATCGTCATTGGCCGGAACGATTATCACGTCAGCAACGGCTATCGCAACGCGGTTAATATCAGCATCAAACCCGCCGCAGTCGATAACAGCCGTTTTCCCTTCCTCATCTACTTTCTTAAGATGTGCCAATAATTCCGCTTTATCTGAAACGGTCACTATCGGCCATTTTTTATCGTCCGGGCGCAGTCTGTTGATTACGCTCAGGCTGTTATGTAAATCCAGATCGAACACTACATCTGGATTAATTTCATCAATGATATGTACACCTGATGTAGTTTTTCCAACCCCACCTTTTGAGATCGAAATTGCATATATAGCCATTGTTACGCACCCCTGTTTAGTGATTCCTTTGGTCATATTACATAAATCCTTAAGGTGTGCAAAGTAAATCTTTTGTGTTTCCTTTGGAAATCCCTCGGGTATCCCAAAACCCAAAAAAAACCGGACTGTTTAACAGTCCGGCGATCTGGCCTAAACCAGTGATTAGAGAGAGTGAGAGAGTTTAGCGTAGGTATACGCGCCCTCTAGCGTATCGGCATGAGAGAGGATGTATTCCCTCAGCTCCTTGTATGCCTGATAGATTGCTGGCTCACTTGATTCACCCGCAACGAGCGACAAAACGTCAAGTGTTACGCCTAGCCCCAGTTGCTGATTATCCAGCGAGATAGAGAAGTTATCGAATCTGACCAGATAGACTTTCTTTATCAAAGGGTACAGGTAGAAGCCTTTGTCTGTTACATGCTGTAACCCCCATTCCTGACTTTCTGGAATGGTAGTACCAGTAATTCGCATTTCATAGAACGTTTCAATAAGAAATTGGAGCATGACAACTTTACTGCGATGCTCGGTATCCTCTAACAGTTCTGCCATGAGATTACGAGTAAAGACTTCGCCCTGAGTGGTTGGGGGGTTTGAGGTATGTTTCATAATGGCTCCTTGTGGGAACCATATCGCCACTGGCGATATGGTTCGCCGTGGCATGAAGGGATTAAGTGTGCGTTTCAACCGGGTATAGCGCACGTTAGCCGGTGTCCTATGATAGCAAGGTGACGTAAAAACGTCCAATATGAAGAGGGAAGTACATTGGGAATCCATTATAAATCTATAAGAAATCCAAAGGAAATCTTATGGAGTCCTGAAAGGTTTTCTTTCCGGTTCTGTTGTTAGGGTGTCAACATTGAAAGCATTGCGGGATCTGGCGGGAATGTAAACTGTATTCCCCGGTTCCGGCCTATCCCCACATCGAGGGCAAACACCCTCAGGTAGTGTTGTGTGCTCTTAAAATCCCGGTGTCCCATATATGCCTGTAATGTAGCGGGAAGCGCACCATGCATCGCCAGATGCATAGCAAAGCTATGTCTCAGTGTTTTGGGGGTGATCCCCGGAATGGAGAAGCGTATTCCGTGCTGCTGGCATTCATCCAGTGCGATATTCATCCAGTTCCGGGCGGTGTCGTCTGTTATCCCCCATACCGGTTTAGTCCGGTGGCGTGTAAATGTCGCCAGATGGTCACGCAGCCTTACCGTAAAGGCTTCATCCAGCAGTGGTACAGCCCGTTTTACCGGCTGATTTTTGCGTGGCCGTCCGGGGCGCGGCTGCTGGCGCTGTTTGAGGGTGTGCAGCACCACGAACGGCCTCGCGGCATCGAGAACAATATCTTCCGGGGTGACGGCCAGCGCTTCATTGATCCGTGCGCCGGTGTTCCAGATAAGGTCAAACAACATGCGCTGGCGCAGGTCTGCAACGGCATCGAGTAACACGGCCACTTCCGGGGCAAGCAGATAGCGCGGGTATCCTGTCGTGGCGGCTGCGAGCTGGCGCAGGGCATAAGCCAGCGTGTAATCCATTCCCACCGGCACGGCAGGGGGAACGTTATGTACCGAAGCGACGCTACGTGAATTCTGCAAGATTTCGCGGGGTAATGTGGTCAATTTTTTAATCTCCGCTCAATGCCGGTTACGTGACTGTTACGTATCTATTCTGACGTAAACCGGAAAACCGGGCGCGGGTAAAAACTCCGCTGGCCGTAAATCGTGGACGGTTAAATCACCCCGTTACGGAGTTTAACCGAATGGCCGGGGCGGGGCAGACACAAACACACCCCCACGGTTGAAAGAAACCCGCCCCGCCCGACACAATATATAGTATGTCCGTCAGCTGCGACCGATACAACATATAGCGTTATCCACAGAAACGGGGCCGATAAGTGCGGCGGTTCGGTGGAATGGGCGTTTTACCGAACAGGGCTAAACAGGATGAATTGCTGATGTCAGCGTGTTAACTGCGAAATAGGCCACAGTGATTGCCAGCGCGAGGCTGAATCCTATTGTCATCACAAACACGGCTAGTTTACGCAGAGCACGGTTTGGTTTTGGGATTATGGATAACGCTAAAAAACCGCCAGACAACATAAAAAGACCTGTAAGGAACGGAAGCAGCATATTCACCTTCACTCTTTCAAAATTTATTCTGATTATATACGTTAGTAATCATATGAATCATGGTTAAATGAGTGCCAGTGCATACTTAAAATAGAGGAGTAGGCTATGTTCGATCAGATTACCGATGGAGTGCATTTTGTAACGGCACTGATCTTATCAGTAATTATTTGGGGATTATGTCTTGCCGTTGCGTGGTATTACCATTTCAGTGAGGCGCGGCGTTACTCATGGCATAATAACTCGTTGGCTGATTTTATGGATCTGATACCAAATTGGTTGATGAACACAGTTCTTGTTGCATGGTTTATTGTGGGGACGTTTCCCATGCTGAACTATGTTGCCGATAAAGCGCAGTTCGGTGGTGTTGTAGGCCGCGCTCGCGAGCTAAACATGTTCGATGATCGACCGTGGTATGGTGTTGGCGGTTATCAGTTCCTGATTGTTGTGGTGATCCTGATAGTGGGATACCTGATTAACTGGTATCGAAACAAGTGACGTTAACTCATTTAAAAGTTATCCAGTAAGCAGAACGGGAAAGGGGATTCCCCGTTCTGCTATCACTTTCTCTCTCCGCAGCGCATCAAGTAGGGAATTTTCGCTATCATTTTTGCGGCGGCCAACCGACCGGCACCATTCAGAATGATAGCATTTCAATCAGATCTATTTTCTGGCTTACCAGCGCCGCGATGCGGCTCGGTCAACCCCTCGACCGCACGAAAACAAGTTTCGTGTCAGTCTCGCGGTTTTAGTTATCGTTCTTCTCGTCCTTGTTTGTGGGCGGAACGCCGTGCTTCAGCAGTAAATCGCTTATGGCCTCGTCCAGTAGTCGGCTTTTAGGGATGCGAGTCTTGGCGGCCAGCTCGTCGAACAGCGGTACGAGATGATTGTCGAGCGAGGACGTGAAGCGGCGGCGGTTTTTCAGAAAGGGTTCAGCCATAACGTTAAGGTTCCATTGTGAAATGAAACTAGTGTAAAGGGCTGCTAGATAGATTAAACTGGTTGCAAATAGTGCCTATATAGTGTCAAAATGCAAAAAATAGCAACATCAGGGAAGGTTTGGTTTAGTCGCCGTTACTGGCGACTTTTTTTATGCGGGATCAGGTGTTCGTAACAATGGCATCAAGAGCAGAAATGATTTCATTTCTGGATGAGGCTATATTGCATATAAAATCTTTATTATTTATTTTCTTCGCCTCTAAAAATGTTATTGCAGGTAAGAATACATAGAAATCAGATTTATTAATTTTAACAAGTGGATTTATTCTTTTCTTATTTAGGTCAATATCATTTTTCGATACCAGAGGAACGACAATCCTTGTCGTTAAGTCGTCAAAGTAATCATTCTGGAGAATAAGGTAGAACGGCCAAAGTTTATTCGTTTTGGCCGATGGATTGCGGTATACATCAAATTGCTTTGGCATTACAGACTCCCAAAGAAATCGTCATCTGTTAGCATTCCAGCCTTTGCCATAAATTGGTTCATGGCTTGCATATCTTTTTTTTCTTCTTCACGCTCAACATTTTTTGCTTCAATTGCTTGAGCGAGAAGGGTATCCAGTGTTGCCGACAGGTTCATGTCCATACTCCGGGCTTTATCAACCAGTGAGGCTGTCAGGTATACGTTAGTGCTTCTTTTGGTGCTGTTACGGGTGGAAGCGGCAGTATTCATGGTGCTTACTCCTATGCGCAATGGTATGCGCATAAGTATGAGGGATGATTGGATAACAATCAAGCATCCTGCTTTAATCGATTTTTATAGTATGAACTTATTTATTAGCTCTTCGCCATTTCCAAGGTTCAACAGCTTTAGGATCAGACCAAATCCCTTTTTTTTCAGAGCGAGCTTTATTCTCTAATGTTACATATTTTTCATTAGTCGGTTTTCCGTGATAACGGTACGCCCATGCCATGCCGGTAGTAACCATCTTTTCATTAATACTATCGGGAGAGTATACCTCCCCAAGAATACGACCATAACGATCACTGCCATGTGATTTTACATTTACCCATTTATTAGCAGTCAGCATGGTTAACATTTGTCGTGAGCGTTGACCATAAGGTTGTGATTTTTCAGGTGCATCTATACCCTCAAGCCGTATTCTACTTATTTTATTACCTTCTTGAAGGACGTCTAAGGTATCACCATCGAGAATCCTAACGACTTTCCCTTCAATATCTGCGAGTACGCTTAACGGTAATGCTATTAATAAAAATAGAAACTTAAATTTCATTATTTACTTCCTTCATTTTTAAATCTGCTAATATATTTAAATCCTGTTTGGATAAGGTAAGTTATTACACTGGCAATAAATAATGTAAGTAACGCATCGTAATATTGCTTTGTTAAAACATGAAAGGAAGCAGTAATCATTGATACAATTATTATCGATATAGTTAGTGATTTCATTTTCAATTTCTTCCTATGTAATACTAAATAGTTTACAAACTAACACCATTTTTAGAGAAATGCCAGCTTGTATAACTTGTTGAACAAACGTGAGTTTGCTATGATTACCTTACCGGACAACGTGCGCTATACCCGGTTGAAACGCACTTTCTAAACACATCGACCAAAGGCAATCATTACGCTGCCTTTGGCTGCGTGATGATTTGCCCTATGAGGTAACATCATGTTCGATAATCTCGAAAAACCTATCTATGACTTTCAAACCCGTCTTAATTGTGAATGTGTAGAAGCAGAAATTGATAGTTCTGTTATTACTTTGCAATACACCGGGCGCGATTCATACCAGAACCTCGATGCTTATCTAAGCGAACGCAGATCCGTTCTGCAAAAACTAAACCTGGATGATTTTACCGATCCGAAAGTTTACAAGCGTGCTTGGCTTTTTGATCGCGTTGTTATCCATGCTTGCCTGTATCCTGATACACGCACTGCTGATGTAACATTCTTCATGCTCAAACGTGAAGCTCTTGTTCATTTAGACGTGGAACACGTTGTATTAAAGTACAGAAAACACTTAGCTGATAAAGCATAAGTGATCGTAGGGATTGAGTTTATACTCAATCCCTTTTTTTTATTCTGAATCAGGCTTACACTGTAAAAGCCAGAACGGGGTTTCACTGGCTTCTAACCCCACATTAATTCTTTCCCAAAGGCTACTGCGTGGCCTTTGGCTGCGCAGAACGCCCTATAAAGAGGGTATCTGTATGAATACTTCCAATAGCGCTATCCCTGTAATTGAATCTGTTGTGGCCTCACACAGAGAGCGTATGCGTTTTCTTCCTTCATATCTGAAAACGCCGCGTAATGTCATGCTGTTTGAGGGGCTGCTTTACACCATGATGGATAAACTATCAGATGAGTATTGCGGAGGGCATTGGGAAATGCACCACGTAACCAATGGTGCTTTCTTTATGTCCCCAACGGATCAGGAAACATATCATTGCTCATGGTCAGGTAATTACTATGAAGGTGATATGAGTGCGGAGGCCGCTGGAATTACGGCAACATTGTTTGCCTTATGGCATCTGGTTGCTAAGACTCAGGATCAAGGTCTTTATCAGTTGTATGTACATCTTAAGGATTTTGCATATGAGCATAAAGAGAGCGGCCATATATTAGCTGCTATTGACTAATACTGGCCGAACGGTCAGATCACCGGGGAAATTATTCCCCGGTTTTTTTCTCTGTCAGGGAGCGAGCCAGTTTACCCGCTTCGCTAACGCTACTGGCGAACTCTGAACGAAAGCGGTTGATAGGTCTGAACAACTCCCGTCTTTGCCTGAAATATTCACTCTTAGTTATATTTCCGCACTGATATAATTTTCGGAGTTCACCATGAGCTTCATCGCACAGAATATTGACGCGAACGAACATCAGAACAGGGGGGCAGGGCATAACGCCAACCGTTATTTTCGTTGGGTTAATGAAAGCTGATAAATCAAGAGAAGCGCTTATTGGATTATTCTTTAGGGATTTTTTTAGTGATTTTATTTGGCCTAAATAGAAATCCTGTAACTCTTTTAACGTAGTCTCTGTATTGGGTAAAGATTCCTTGTAATACACTGCCAATGCGTACTGACTTTTATCAGCATATTTTTTTATATTGGATAATGTAAAGGCTCGGGCTAACCAATAAGAAATTTTCTTGCCGCAAGGAACACGGCTAGTTACATTATCTTTATTAAAATCATCATCCCACATTAACACATTAACTATATCGTGAAATGTAATCGGGATTTTAACTATCTTTTCCATAATCAGCTCTGCTTTTGACAATGTTTATTAGGTCATGTTTGGTTGTCAGCCTGTTTTGCATCCCGGTGAAAAAAATAGCTATATCCAAATGAAGTGGATAATTTTCGCGCTCTTTGGTTATGAATTCTAATGCTATTCTTTTATATTCATCAGAATTAGGCGCTTGTAGTAATCTCAAAACAAACTGACATTGAGTAGGCGATCCATGCTGCGCCGCCCATTGAAGTACAGCCTCAAAATCAAATCGCTGTACGTTCTTTTTGGTGTTGTCCAATGCTGCCACAAACTTTAATCTACCTTGATTGTACTCGTATGCCCCATCAACAGGATCGTTACAGCGAACGCCCTTCACAGGGCGTTTGTCGAAAGCGAGTTCCCATAGGCCAATATCCTGATTAAAAGCGTAATCGGCAGGGGTTGCGAGTCGAATCAATTTGCTCATTGTCCGTCAGTTCCTTCGGTGTCGGACAATTCTTCTAAGCGGTTTCGTAGTAACTCAGCAATATCTTCTTCCGGGTTGTCAATATCCTCAGGATTGAGATCCAACAGTGACAAAATGGCTGAATACTGCGAGCGGGATAAAGCCAAGCGATATTGAGGCTCTTTCTCTTGTTTAGGCTTGCTTCTGTTAAGCAGCTCGTTAATCACTTTTTTAGCCGTTTCACCACCTTCAAGCCGCTGCCGTAGCTCCTTCATATCATCTTCGGCTACCTTATCTAATTTTCCGATAAGGTTAAGATCGCCAATAAATGACTCTTGGACTAATTTCTGCTTAGGCTTGGCGAGTCGAAAAACGCTCATATATTTACTGACTACTGTTTTATTAGATAAACCATGAGCTGCAATTATCTGGTCAGTGGTCAGTCCATTATCTTTATCTGTTTTAATAGATAAGGCACGTTCGAAGATATTTAAATCCCGGCGTAGAGAGTTTTCAGTTGCATGATCAAGGTGCTCAATAACCTTATCATCATATGATTTTATTTCGCACTCTGTCTCTATTTCTTCTCCTATTTCTTTCTCTAGCTCACTGCCAGCGCGCCAGCGTGATTCACCTTTAAGTATGACAAATTCATTTTCATTAGCTCCCGGCTTAACAACAATACGTTCACGAATACCGTATAGCGAGCCATCCGGCATTCTCATACCAATAGATTTTTTCAATTTTTCAATATGTTCACGCGCTACAGGGCTTTCCCAATCGCGGCGATCCTGCTTCTTATTGGGCGTCAGTTGAGACAGTTTTAATACTCTAATTTCTGACATTTTTAGTCCTCTTTTTTGCCAATACTAGAAATAAGGTCACTACCTGAAACGGGATTTTTAACGGTTTTTTCAGGTTTTACGCCCTTAACTTTTTCAGAAAGCATCCTCACAAATTCTGGATCTTCCTCAGGGTTAAAGTGCACCTTCTCTACAGTTTCAATATCAATATTATCAATATCGTTCTGTTTTTTACCAGAAAGAATTTCTTCATTTATCTGATTTTCTGTAACCTCTTGATTTATGATCTTTTCTTGTCTAGTGATAGCCTCATTACGTGAAGGTAACGATACTTTTTCTTTTACATTTATCCAGCTTGTAAAAAGATATTGCGCTAAACCTTCATTATTCATGAATACACCAACACGTTTATTCAGGCTAAGTATAGAGTTTGTGTTGATAAGGTTTTCTTCTTCTGATCCTATCATTCTATTACCAGTCCATTTTTCGGCACCGAATCCATCAGTATCAACCTGCTCCATGCGTGTTGTGCTTTTTAGGATAGTACCAGTATTATTTGCGACCCATTCAGCGGTATCAAAAGAACATTTATACGAGAGGGTTATTAGAGTGTTAGTCTCAACCTGATTTTTAAGGGCTTCTTTATCTACTGTTTGGTCTGGAACGTTTTTAATATCATCACGCTCTTGATATGCAAGAGACATGTTTGCATCTTTAGAAAGGATAGTTGCTAATGCGCTTGCAACAGTTGCAGATATACAAAACTTAGCTTCATCAAGAGCAGCATAAATATGTTTCGTGTGTTTTTTTCTAATGATGCAATCTTTCCATTCAATTAACAAAGCCGTACAAACTTCGCGTATTAAATCATCGTCCTGCCGACCTTTTATATAAACAATAGAAGCATTCTCTAATTCCTTTTGAATATTGAAACCTTCACCTTTTTTAGGGAATAAATGGGGAAGCAGTTTCCACTCATCTAATTTAGTTCTTATATTTAATGTGTTTTCAAAAATCCATTCTTTTTTTGCATCAGGAACCGCGTTGTCTTTTCCATTAAGAAGTTTATCTAGATGTTGTAAAGTACCGTCCCAATAGTTAGTCAAAAATGTCATTATCTGGCGGTTAATTTGCTTATAATGATCTGCTGTAGTACCTGTATTGGATAAACCAAAAACCTTATTAAATCTCTGTAAGCGTTCTCTTAATAATCCATGTTCGAATGGTGCATATGAACCAATGCTTTCACCAGTCAAATCTAAAATAACTGGCAGTGGTTTATTCCAATCCTTGCAAGATTGCACCATTACTGAATAGATAAAATCATCTGGTTTCTGGTCAAAAAACCAAACACCCCAACCTTTCCAGATTGCTTGGTCAATAAGAACTTGTTGAATTACACCTTTTCCTGTTTGAGTTGCACCGAGTATTTTTAAATTTTTAGATTTAAACTCTTCATCGGATACATATATTGGTTCATCATCTGGATTGAGTCCCATAAATACAAAATCATCTTTATAGTATTTCCGATTGTCAAAGGTCTTACTTGCGTATTTATCCTTTTCAACGCGAATATCACTAAGGCTATCTCCAGTTTGCGATACCCTATATTTACGTTTCCAAGCAGAAATTCTAGGTGTTATAAATCGCCTATAAACTAGATGAATTAAATATGGAACTAAGAATACAGTGATTAATGATATGACGGAACTGACGTTTAATACTTGGTTTAACACATTTCCGTATATCAATCCTAAGTACTCTAAACCATCGTCTTTACCGAAAACGTTCAGCGAAACAAGAAGTACAAAGCCATTGAACATTAGAACAATCAAAACATAAAATACGAGTAACTTTACGCGCAGATAACTAATAATGTGATCCATTACACTTAGGTCTGATTTCTTAGTTACATGACCGCTGAATGTGAACTGTATTAGCACGGCCAGTATCAAAAGAAACAGATAAGTAAGCCCCGGATAGGCATGATCGTACACCCACCTTAAGAAACCCACTCCGTCAAAATTCATAGTCATTCCTTCCTTACTGTCATCAACACACAACCTACACCGTATCACTGAAAGTTTACTCCGCGTAAACTTACGTGACTTCAAGGTCAAGCCCCATGAGTTTACTCTGCGTAAACTCTGGTTATTATTTAATCACTTTTGGCGATTAAATGATAACCAAACCCCCTATTTTTGTCCCTATTTTACCCTATTATTATTCATAGGGTGTAAAATATAATCAAAAATAGAAGGTCAAGGGCATGTTTCGAGCGTCTTATCAAAAACGCCTAAGCGTTTTTGAAGCGACTTACGAAACACATTGCGGGGATGTTTTCTGGACGAAAACAACCCCTTAGGGATTCCGCTCGCCGCTCCACCCCCTTTCATTTCTGGTCGGCTGGACGCCTCCCGACAATGAAATTCCCCCGCGCGGCGTCAGCCGTCTTCGACGACTGACCACCCCCCTAAGGGCGCTGCGCATACGCGGCACTTTCGCTTTGCTCAAGCACCGTGTATGCTTGCCCTTAGTGTCGTGTCGCCCCGCACCGGGCGAAAAGGCGCGAATCGGCGTATACGCCTCAAGCGCGCTTTTCTTGGTGCGTGACTCACTCCACTTTCGGGTTGCGGCGGTTCCCCCTAGCGGGGAACCTTGCACCACCCTAAGGGGGGTGGTCAGTCGTCTCGCCTTTGGCTCGCGCCCTGACGCCGCGCGGATGACGCGGATTGAACGCTTCGCGTCCTGCCATTCCCCCTGAACGGGGGATGACAGGATAGACCGGAACTTTTTGCGTGGGCGCAAAAAATTCCTTTGTCCCCGCGTGGGCGCGGGAACAATCTATTCAATTTCTTTTAAGGGCTTTACCCGCCCCCTCAGGGGGCTTGTTGGTGCTCTATGTATGAACGTTGTTATACACATATGCACAATCGTTATGCGCCGTCTTACGGCGTCGCACCACTCCCGCTTAACCTTGCAACGTTATCCGTTGTAAGGTTTCGCTGGTTTACGCTCAGGTGTATATGTGCATAACGAATTTTTTTGACAGGAGCTAGCTTTGAACACATTTGATATTAACGCTCAGAAGCGTGAGAAAATTGTCATATGGCTTGCCAAGTTTGGTTTCTCTACACGCGATCTGTTATCAAAAATGTTGAGTGTTAACGTTGACGGGCAAGGAGCATTTTTTAAAAAGTTAGTTGAGAGTGGAATTACGAAAGAGGAGTACGTACCCGGAACACGTAAGCGAGTTATCACTCTGACACCTGACGGCGTTCAACAAGCAAGAATTTATCAACCCGATCTTGAAGTAAAATCTCTGCGTAAGTTTCCATTACATACACTCATTCATAGTTATAGTATCCAATCCTTTTTAACTACTCAGAAAGGTGTTAAGGATTTTTTTAGTGAAACCGAGTTAGCCAAAAGAAAATTTATTCGCAGACCTGATCTGCTAATCGTCAATGATGCTGGCGTTAAGATAGCGATTGAAGTTGAGTTAACACAGAAGGACGTTAACCGGGTTTACTTCAACTTTTATGGTCACGTTCAGGATTGGCAGCAGGAAAGAATAGACCATGTGATTTATTTGTTTTCTTCTCCAACGGTTTTAGCCAGATATGAAGAACTCTATCAAAAGAATCCTTGGCCTAAATTTATTACAACTGATGGAAACGTTCGACACATGAGCAGATCGGGATCTGTTGATCCCTCACACGCTCACACTCATGGGCTGATGTATTTTCATAAGTTTGAACCTTACGCCTTGTAGGAAGGAGTTTTGATATGCAGTATCCGTTTGGTCACATCCCTGATGAAGATAAAACTGGTATCAAGCGTTGGAATCTAATCCACGATGAAATGATGCCAATCCTTGGCTTGTATAAGCAGTCCGACATTACCGATATTTTTGTTGACCGGTACGACAAAATTAATGTTATGCGTCGTGGAGTCCTTGAGAAAACTGACTGCGCATTTAATTCAGAAGAAGCGTTAGTGTCGTTGATTGAACAACTGCGTAAAACACTAAATCAGGATTTTGGCTTAAACGCCCCGATCCTTGATGCGCGTCTACCCGATGGTAGCCGTTTGAACTGCACTCATGTATCAGTGACGCCGCAAGGCTCATCAATGTCGCTGCGTAAAGTTCCAGTGATTGCTTTATCGAAAAGTAACTTCATTGATTCGGGGATGCTGACAGAGGAGATGTTAGCCTACCTCGTTGAGATGATTGAGCAGAAAGATATATTCCTGATCTCCGGTAACATGGGTTCTGGTAAAACATCGCTGCTGCGTTTTCTATCAGAGTATATTGATAAACGTGAACGACTCATTACAGCCGAAGATACTCAAGAATTACATATCAATGAGCGCTTTCCGTTTGGTCTTGCAATGGAAGCTGCAAAGCGTAAAGACAGCCCTATAGATCTCCCGGCTCTTATACACGCTACGTTGCGTCAACAACCAGATCGCGTTTGGGTAGGTGAATTTCGTGTTGCCGAAGCCGTAGACGCCTTTATGCAGATTATCTACACGGGCGTTCGTGGATGTGCAGGGACTATACACGGTAGTAGCTGCCTGAATGCAATCATTCGTATGCAGTATCTTTTAGCGTCCTCAGGTAAGGTTGATTACCATCTTACGGGTGAGCTGATTCGCGGAGCTATCAACGTCATTATACAGACTCACCGTGATCCAAAATGGGGAAGACGTGTAACGGAAATTGGCCGTTTGGTTGATGGCGAAGTTAAGTTGATTTTTAAGTTCAATACCAAAACTGGCGAGCATGAGCGGGTTGACGGTAATTAGATTTGATGCGGTTTTGTTTGTGGGAGATATTTGTTGGACTGTTGACAATTATCAGTTTTATAACTTCCTCCAATGGGTTGAGGGTGTATAGGAAATTTCCTATTGCATCCCTCTACCTCAGGAAATATGGCAGTTTACAAAACTTGCTATTGATAGAAGTATGTAAAGAATGTAAAGTTCGTGACATACAAATCAAGATTTTTTACTTTTTGGTACTACTTGATTTGTTTCTCCTGCGAGGCGAGCCATCTGGCCTGAACTCAGGCGGGGGATTGATTGGAGTACGGTTCTGTTCCGCAAGGGCTAACCACTGCTCCTTTTCGTCTAGGGATTGACTCTTTTCTGCGTTTATCGTCATTACGATTTCCGTTGCGTCAATCCCCAAGGCGTTTGCGATATCTAAGCATTTTTCTCGGCTTAACCAAACCTTCCCATACCTTAGCGTCGTGATGAACTGACGGCTAACACCTAGATACTCCGCTATCTTCCAGTTGGCATTTAGTCTCGTGTGGCGCTTCAAGGCTTCAATGTAATCGTAAAGTTTTTTCATCTCTTTGTTGAACCTAGTCCTGTTCAGTGCTATAAGAGCCTTATGTAATACTGATTGGTTTTACTTAACGATGCAAGATAAACAGACTACTGCTAACGAGCAGGGAAATCCGAACCTCACGAACGCGAAGGTTTTCAATGCCAGGAACATGAAAGCTGGCATTCCACAGCAGATGTACATCCTTCTGCTGTTCCTGAACATCTTTGCGTTGGTACTTGCGATTAAGTTTTTCAGCATTCTGTCGGTGCTGGCATTCATTGTTTTCGTTTTGCTGACGGTGATCCCTATGTACATCATCCACAGCGAAGATCCTGATGCTCATATCGTTTGGCGTCGTGTGATCTTCAGCTCAGGGACCCTCAATAACAGCAAAACAACGCAGCGAAAAGTTGTCTTTATCAAACTCTCTAGCCATAAAGGATAATGTTACATGAAACAGAAAGTTATGGGTAAATTTTCACAGGTAAAACACAAGGGGATGAAGTGGGCGTCCCTTGTTGGTGCCTCGTTGTTTTCTACGGCGGCACTCGCTGTAAACAATGATGTTTCTCTGCCTAGTGCTGATAGTAGCTATATGCAGAAAATTATCAATTGGATGCAGGAAGTTATGGACGTTATCGGCGGTGCAGGTACGTTGTTTGTTGCCTTTTTATCCGCTTGCGTAGCAATTCTGATGTGGATCGCTATTCCGAAACAAAGTGGCGGGGCGCTCGCTTGGGTTCTGCGTGTTTGTATCGGTGCTATTGCCGTGTTTAACCTTGCCTTGCTGTTCGCTTGGTTGCAGAAGTAAGGGGGTACACCATGCCTTCTAGTCAATATAACGAACAATTGAATCTGGCCGGTCACGATGAAGGGGCGGTGTATACGTACACTGGCACCGTTGTTGGTGGTTTGGCGTTAACCGGCGTAGACCCTTCATCTATCACAGAGCCGGTACGCAAGTCTCTTAGCGTGATTTTACGTAACATTATTCAGTTACTTCCGGCCAACGTGTCATTATCGGAATATTATCTGCACTATGAAGGCGCTAAGGTTAAGCTGGCAGAACGTGAGAACCCACGTAGCCAGCTCCTTTCAAAACGCCGTCAGGCATTCTTAAATAAAGTACGTAATCTCAATGATTCCAAGTTGTTTTGGACTATAGAGATTATGCCGGATGAAAATCTGAACAGCATTTTCTCGACTACCTTTGCGAAGAATCTTTTTAACAGCATTTTTGATCCCGATGCACGTAAACGTGTCGGACTTGTGTTCAAAAACAAAGATGCCTACATGATAGAGGTTGAGGAGTATCAGAAGCAGTGCCGTAAGTTGCACGATACGTTAAAAGATCTCGATGGCCGTTTATCGTTCTTCTCTCCTGATAATGTGGAAATGGGCGTTGAAGGTATCTGGCGGCTACAAAAATTTCTGGCGAACTTCAATCCTCGTTATCTGACTAATAAGCCTTGTCCCGTTCCTACAGAAAATTGGGATCAGTACACGCTTGACGCCGAAGATGTTAAGAACGTCATGGTAGATGGTGTGCCGATGCTGAAAATCGAGTCTGTAGAACCGGTATACGTCCGTATAGCAAGTATCGTTCAGCAAGGGCAGAAAGCAGTTCCCGAGGGTGTTTGGGCTAGCGATGTAAGCGGAAAACGTCCCACTTTATTACGTGGGAACTATGTATTCTTCAACCGTTTCAGTACGGTTTCAGCTTTAAAACGCTCATTGATTCTCACTGCTAAAGAGAACGAAATTTACCGTAATCAAATTAGTTTTGCTGAATTAATGAATAACCGTGTAGATAGTGAACGCCTTGAAAATAAGGTTAAACAAAATCCGCACCTTAAAAAGATGCAAGAAGAACTAATGGATGCGTCAAACTCGCCAGATCGTATTGGTGAGTATGTTTCGTCTATAGCGGTTTTTAATACTGACCCCTATAAGCTAATCGAGGCGGCAAAAGAAGTTGATCGTGTTATTTCTGACTCCATGACTTTAATTTGGGAAGGGGTTGGGCTTGAAGATGCGTATTTCAATATGCAGGTCTGTAGCCCTAAAAAATCCTACAGAACCATGCTTTATAATTCCTCTCAAGTCGGTGCGGCAGCGCTGTTTTATCGTTCGCATCAGGGTATTAAAACATGGGATAAAGGTTTTGAAAAAGAGGAGGCTTGGTATGTCTTTGAATCAGATGATGGTACGCCTTTCTTCTTTACTCCCAATGTCGGTGAAAAATGTCTTATTAATGGTGTTGGCCCGACTCGTTCAGGAAAATCGTTCTTAAAAAATGTCATAGCATCACATTTTACTAAGTTAGGTGGAATGTATTCTGCTCTGGATATTGATCAAGGCACATTGCCGCTGGCGAACTTTTTTAAAGAAGATGGAGCCGCATTTACGTTATCCGATGATATGCAATCGGGATTTAGTACATTCGCTACACCTGAAAGTGAAAATGATACCGATTTTATTGTTCACGTTATTGAGCAAATAAAAATGATGGTTAAGTTCAATGAACGTGAAGAAGATAAATATCTTACTCCAGATGAATCTAATGAGCTTGCCGATGCAATTAAAAGTTTGCTGCGTCAACAATTCGGTAATCAGGAAGGGCGCTTGTCAGTTAATACCCTTTCTACATTGATGGCTAAATGTGGAAACAGTATTCGTAATAAAATGGCTGCGTTCTTTGATAATGGTTATTATGCACGGCTTTTTGATAATGAAGTTGATGCTATCGGCGTTCTAGATAAGCCAGTAGCCGCCTATAACCTTGCAGCAGTAAAAGATAAGCCGCAAACAGCACAGCTTGTGCAGCATGAAATATTTTTCCGTATTGTTCGCCTCTTTGAGTCTGCAAAATATCGTAACTTACCAAAAATGCTCGATATTGATGAGGCTCAGTACACACTCTCTGTTCCCGGTGCGGCTAATTGGGCGATAACCAAGGCTCGTACTTGGTTTAAGCACGGTGGCGGTATGAGTTTTTGGACACAGAACCCACAGCATTACTCAAACTTGGATGAGTGGGAAACTCTGCGTTCTGCTGCTTCTGTCTTTATCTTTATGAGTGATCCAAAAGCAAACACGGAACACTATGTTAAAGCGTTCGGTATTTCTCCTGACGAAGTAGATATAATAAGGAAACTGAAACGAGCGCAGCAGGCTTATATCGTTATCCCGGAAGCTCAAATAGCAAAAGTTATTAATTTGATTGTAGAGTCGGAACAATACGCTATATGTACGTCTACTGCGCATGAGGCAGCTCTGGCGCAAACTATTTATGCTGAAACGGATGATATAGATGAAGCAATAGGCCGGATTGTTGAGGGGCTTAAACTGCCAAAAACACCGGTTGAGACAGAACGTGATATGGAGACTATGTACCTATGAAACGTACATTATTAGCTGTAATCATGGCTGGTATCCTTTCCTCTCCTGTTTATGCAGGTGTGCCTGTTGATGACTTTACACAAATTGCAGGTCAGCTACGTGAGCTTTCACAGGGTATCCGTGATTATGAGGAATACATTAAACAAACCGCTTTAAGTAATACGCAGTTGCTTGAAGCGTATAAGCGTTATGATCAGATGCTGGCCGATTATCAGCAGGTTTTGCGTGAAGCAGAACGGCTTAAAACGACTTTGCAGGGGGTTGATTTACAGAACTTCCTCAATAACCTGAAAAATATTGACCTTTATGACCCTCGTTATGCGTCTGGTGATGATCCAAACGTTGGTAGTAAGCCTTGGGATGATGCGGTAGAGCGTAATAAGCTCCTGAACGGTTGGGGTATGTCAGATCAAGAATGGTCAGAAATGAATGCGGCTATTCCTTATACTGGCGATGATCGCGAACGTGCAAAAGCAATATTCCAATATCGAAAACGTAAAGCCGAAGCGTCTGTTAGACAGGATTTAGCGTCGAAAAACTTTGACGCTAATATTGTTAGCCAAACAGAACAAGCTCAACAAACAAAAGAAGCACTTGATGCTCTAGGGGACAATGACTCACTTGCCACTCAGCAATTAATTGCGCGACAGAATCAATTAATGATTGAGCAGAATCTTAACCAGCAAGCCCAAACTAATACTGATTTCAGTATGTCTAATCAAATTGCAAATGATTATTTTAATAAAATGGCAAGGGCACGTGCTTTAAAAGAAAAAGCTATGGCTGATTCATATAAGGGGAACAATTAATGAAAAATGTAAATTTTTTGGTTTCATTTTTTGCATTAGGCATTATTTCTTTTGGGGCTAATGCTGCTGATAAATATGTTGATCCAATTCAAAAGAAAATTGATGAGCAGCATAAGCCACTGATTGAAAAATTCAAAAAAAGCTGTCAATCAAAAAACACGATAGGGTGTCAGATAGAGGCAGCTAATCGCGCTGATGAAGCTATTCCTAATCGTGGAACCCCCCGTTATTGTAAGCAAGCCTATGCTGGTTACTCTAATACACAGAGTAAACAAAAGCTAAGTGAGTTAGTTAAGCTATATGACTCTCTTGAAGGGCAGTCTACAGCCACAAGATGGCCGGGGAAAATAACACAAGCAAATATTGATTTTGAGGCATCTTGCTTGCTCGAAAAACTTGGCGAACGTAGGGACGGTATTGTAGGCGCAAAATTATATCTTGGGTTATCCCCTAGATAAATAATTAGGCGTTTTTTATTACGGTTAGTCCGTAAGGAGATTGCTTTGTCTAAAAACAAGATATTGATAATTTTGATTGGCATTTTTGCTGTATTTCCTGCGTTCGCGCTTGATAATGCGGTTACGCAGAAAATAGATGCAAACATTAACGAATATGTAAATGCCGTCCTTTCAAGTTCTGGTAGTGATATTTATGTTTTCGTTATGGCTGTAGCAACATTTCTTATGTTTGTATGCGCCGTAGGTGAAATAATTAAATTCATATATGGACAAGCTGATTGGGTGGCAATATTCACCCTTATAATTGTATGGTTTGTCACAATGGCATTGATTACTTCATATGGCATGGTTACGGATACCGTTAAATATGCATTTAACGAGTTGGCAGACACCTTCCAGTATCTGACTATTGGTTCCAAAGACAGAATGTTCCTATCTAACTTCATTGATAGGGTGATTAATCAAGCTGTTCAGGCTCCTGATGTTGGTTTTACTGACACTATTTATATGTGGGCTATTACTATCATTTGGGCGGTAATTTCACTGTTCCTGCAAGTGGCTTTCTATCTTTCTGATGTTTATGTGACATTGGGTATAGCGTTAGCTCAAATGATTGGCGTTCTTTTTATTCCTTTTCTCATTGCTCCTTGGACTCGTGGTATTTTTGACGGTTGGGTAAGGTTCATGATTGGTTGGGGGGTTTGTGGAATAGTTCTCCGGTTAACATGTTTACTAACAATGTTAGTGATGAAAGCGACAATTAACGCAGCGGGGGATTTTCAGAACCCTGGAACGGCGCTGATTAATAGTAATTATGATGTTTCAGCTCCATTGGTTGTTACAGATGAAAATTTAGGGTTGCTTATAGCAATAATAGTCTTTGGATTTATATCTTGCGTGATGATATTCAGCTCTTTCACTTTTGCAAAAATGTTAAGTTCTGGCGTTGGAGACACAGGTAAAGCTGTTAACAATACAGCCAAGAAACTCGCTGCTCAGGCTATTAAAGCGCTTATATAGGTAATGAATTATGCCATTAGATAAAAAAGATGTTGATAAAAGTAATCGGGTAGCCAGCAAAACTAAATTTGCTGTTCTGCGTTCGGATAGAAGTATTTTATTAGCGGCGGTTTTTGGGCTGGCTTTAATTAATATTTACTCGGTGGTTAAAGCTAATAATGCTGTTGAGGCATCTAAACGCACTCATGAAGTAGTTTGGGTGAAAATGTATCCTGATGGTACAACGGCGATTGATGAATTTAAGCCCGAAGATGAGCAACCGGTTTATGTCAGAACGGTAAACTCTGGCCTGTCAAAATATGTAGAGTCCCGTTTTCAGGTTCATGCGGAAACTATTAAGCGTGATTATGCAGAGGCCGGAGTATTTTTAGGTGAGACGTTATTCAATCAGTTCACTGAAAAAACAGGGTTTAACGCTGCGGATAAAGCTACAAAAATTGCGGCTAATCCTTCTGCTCAGGCTCGGATTGATGTGTCTAATGTCAGACTTGACCATTACGATCAGATTGAGGGGGATTTCTCTGGTCAGAAGAAACCTGTAATAAGAACGACGATTACATGGGATGAAACTACTTATAACAGTGAAGGGAAAGTTAACGGCGAACCTAAGCCTCACATGATTCGTATTACATGGACTTTATTGTCTCGGGATCAGGTCAGCGAGAAATCTGTTGGTTGGTTAAAAATAAATCCGCTCGGCATCGTTATTTTGTCTCAAGAAGAACTTGATAGGTAATCACATGAAACTGAAAAAAACATTTTCCCTTTTAGCTGTTACCGCTGTTTTTGCCTATTCGAGCGCAGAAGCCGCACAATGCCGTATTGTTAGCTGGAAAGAAAATATGGTGTTGAAAGTCAATTCAGCCTTGTACCTCGGTACACGCGTCCAGTTACCAGAAGGTACGCAGATTGTTACCTCTGAACCCAAGAACTCTAACCTTCTTTGGGATGTTGACGGGGCAGCAAATCAGGTTCTGATCCGTCCCACATCGGCAGAAAATGGCGGTGAAAAGACAATGGCAACCGTCTTTCTCACGAACGGCCAAGCACTGGACATAGAAGCAACTCGCGTACCTGCCTCTCAGAATATGGCATGTGTAGTCATAAAAGGTGGTAGCGGTGGCATATTGAGCCGTACTGACCGTAGCGCTATCAGCTCTTATTCTGCGGCGGGTATGGCTGATGCTGGCGCAATGAGAAGTCAGCTTAATGAAATGCGCCTGAATGCAGAATCCAGCAAACGTACTGCTGTAATGGATGCTTTACGTAAATACCGTTATCACATTTTTACTCGCTATAACTGGAGCACTGGTTCAGGCTTTGCCGGGAAAAATATCATTTCTGATGTTTATGATGACGGGCGCTTTACGTATATCAGACTGTCTAACCCTAATCGTGGATTAATGGCTGTACAGGCAGAGGTTGGAGGGAAAAAAGCTATTGTCCCGACTAAATACGATGATGCTTATGCTATTTATTCTATGTCAGGTATCTATCCTAAATTTACTCTTACATTAGATGGTGTTGAGCTGGAAATTAAAAGAGCTGATAACGCCACCAATGGGGAATCCTAATTATGGAAGAACGTCAAACCCGCATTGATGAAAAGCCAGCGACCTATAAAAAGAAAGGTCAGCTTTATCTTATTGTTGCTGTCGGGACTATTACCTTATTTCTTTTTATTAATATGATTTACAACATTGTAAATCATAATAAGAAGGAAGACGTAAAGAAAGCAGAACCAACAGCGCAACAAAAATCTGCTGTTGATAACGATCCTGATCGTTTTCAGAAGCTGCTTAACAATCGTGAGAAGTCTCTGGCACAGGGAGATAAATCCTCAGAACCCAAGAAAAGCCCGTTTGATGTATCGCTCCCTAAAACTTCATCGGCAAGTGCCAGCGGTGCTACTGGAGAAGGTAGTACCGGTACAGGCGATCGCAAGAAAGATTTAATTGGCGATGTAGAAGCCCGCTTTAAGGCGCAGGAAGTTGAACGTGCGCTTAAAGCAAGGCAGACACGATATGCCGACTCCGGTGAAGCTATCTCTCGTCCTGCTAGTTCTATGGGTACAAGCAGCACATCCTCTCTTTCTGGCGGGAAAAATAATAATGCCCAGCGCATTGCTGAATTAGACCAGCAACGCAGCGCCTTACAAAGCCGTATATCCATGATAGAGGCTCAGGGGGTTGATACTGGCGCTCAGGGGCTTGCCGCAGCGAAAGCTGATCTGGCTGCACAACAGAAGATTGCAGGGGGGGCAGTTGGCGGCGGTGATTTTGGCGGTAGCAGCACAGCGTCCAAAGTTCCCAGCGGGGTAGTTGGTTATCCGGCAGACAATGAATATCAGGCCAGTGTCGAAGGTAAAGAAAAATTACCGGTTGGCGCTGAAATTAACGCTATTACCACGTACACCGCTATTTCTGATTATACCGGTGGAACAATGAAAGCAATGATTACGCATGATGTTTATGACGCCACTAACTCCTATATTTTGGCTCCTAAGGGTAGCCAGTTAACCATTAAAGCAATCCGCGCATCCGGGGTTAATGAAGTTATCCAGAACCGCCTTGCTTTTACCGTTCAATGGTTAGTTCTGCCAGATGGAAACCGCATTGATTTTCGTAAGGCCAGCGTTCTTGATCGCATGGGAACCCCGGCAGTTGAGGGTGATGAGGTGGATCGCCATCTTGTCGCTCAAATAATGGGTGTTGCTGCGTATGCATTGGTTGGCACTAAAACCAGCTATGAAGGCTCCGGTGATGGTAACGAGAGTTTCGCCGGTAATTTTGGCGAAGGGGCGCGTAATCAGGCATCCGGTATCGCTCAAAAATATCTGCAAATTGTACCTACTGTAACGCTTCATGCCGGTGCGCCAATTCGCATCATTACAGAAGATGAAATGTTTATTAAACCGTGGAAAGTTCTCTATGAAAACTATGTCAATTAAAACCGCTGCCGTACTTTGCTTACTGGCGCTTCCACTGGTCACACAAGCCGCGCGTAATCCATTTTCTGGCAGCAGCACAACGACGAGCGGCTCATCAGCGGTAAAACCTTACACTGTCACGGAAGTGTCTACGACCTCAAGCCGCCCAATGTATGGCTATGACGTTAATGTGAACGGGACATTTACTAATGGTGGCTCGATACCAGCTAACACCAAAGACCCGCGCTACCAGTTTGTCGATCCACTGACTGTATATATGCGTACAGTCTGGCCGGAGGATGTAAAAACGGTACGTCAGGCTATTGATTATTTGCTTGAGCCTACGGGGTATCGCCTCGTTACAAGCTATCCAGCTCCGAGAGAGGCGGCATTGCTGGTTGATAAGCCTATTCCGCCGATTGCGTATGTTCACCGCACAATGCCGGTTTTAGATGCGCTGCAACTTCTGGTTGGCCTCGATAACTACGTTGTAGTTGATCATGCTCACCACCTCGTTTCATTCCAGAAAAACAGGTAATAGCCATGAAAAAAATTATTCTTATTTTAACTGCAATTGCGCTGTTATCAGGATGTTCCACGACGATGAAGGGAGGAAGCGGGCAGCTATTCGAATTATCAGAACGGCACGTAATTTATCGTGATCTGACGGTTCCAGAAGGGCTTGGCAACGAGCCGCAACGTCAGACCGTCACGGCTCCAGGTATTGCGCCATGAAAAAACGTACCCTTTTGATGATGCTATTTGCTGTATGCGGTCAGACTCTGGCCGCCAGTGACGCGGAGTTATTATACGCTTCGCTTTATGGCGACTCGGCAGAACCGGCACAATCAGTTGTGCCGGTAAGCTACAACAGTGAGAGATATGGCGATGAACCCCGCGCATCAGCTCAGTGGACACAAGCGATGCAATCATCATGGGGTAAAACACGTTCTCTTGATCAACTGGCGACTATTCAGAAAGAAGTCGTAAAAGAAATTAAAGCGGTTGTATCTCATCCTGTAGTTAATGGTGTTCGCCGTGACATTCCGGCAGATATAGCCGAGATAATTACACGGTACGCTGAAAAATATAATATCAGTGAGGAATTAATAAAGGCATTGATACAGCAAGAATCATCATTCAATCCTAACGCTGTAAGCAAGGCCGGTGCTAAAGGGCTGATGCAATTAATGCCTGTCCATACGGTATCAAAGGGTATTGACCCTTTTGATCCAGAGCAGAATATAAAAACTGGAATGGGTTTTCTTTCACATTTATTAAATAAATATGGCGATTTACGCTTGGCTCTTGCTGCGTACAATGCCGGGGAAAAAGCAGTAGATAAATATGGTGATGTACCACCATATAAAGAAACTCAAGACTATGTTAAACGCATCATGGGGATGCTTGGGGGTTAAATGAAAAAGTTAATTATCAGTGCGCTACTTTGTATTTTCTTGCCGTTACAAGCAGCTTATGCCGATGAAAATTATGATGATGTTGATTTAGGCGATGTTGTTTCTGAACCTGTAAATAATAGTGATCCATGTACAGTCGTTTTATGTATGTATGGTAAAGCTACAGGTAACAGTAGTAGTGAATGCAGTGGTGCTGAACGGAAATTTTTCAGCATTATAAAGAAAAAACATGGGGCATTTAATCCAAGTCGTACTTTTAATGCCCGTAAGTCGTTCCTAAATGGGTGTCCTGCGGCTACTGCTGATGTTATTGATAAAATCATGAGCAAGTATGGGCGTATTCGCTGGTAGGATCGTAATGAAATAGGCTTCATACAAAAAAGGTGATTATCATGGCTTCAAGAGGTGTTAATAAAGTAATTCTGGTTGGCAATTTAGGCCAAGATCCTGAAGTGCGTTATATGCCGAACGGTGGCGCTGTTGCCAATATCACGTTAGCCACGTCAGAAAGTTGGCGTGACAAACAAACCGGTGAGATGAAAGAGCAGACTGAATGGCATCGCGTAGTATTATTCGGGAAGCTGGCCGAAGTCGCCGGTGAATATCTCCGTAAAGGTTCACAGGTGTACATTGAAGGCCAGCTCAGAACACGTAAATGGACTGATCAAGCTGGCGTGGAGAAATACACCACAGAAGTTGTTGTGAACGTCGGTGGCACTATGCAGATGTTAGGCGGGCGGCCACAAAACACTGCTCAACCTGATAATAAGAGCCAACCACAACCACAGAGTACCGGAGCTGCGCCAGCAGCAGGAAATGAACCACCACCGTTTGAAGATGATATACCGTTCTGAATGCTTGGGATTCAGGCTTCTGTCGCAGTAAACCAGAAGAACGGGAAGGGCTACCCCTTCCCTGTTTGCTATCACTTTATCTTTCTGCAGCGCATCGAGCTGCGGATTTTTGCTATCATTTTTTCAACCCGGGCGCGACCGGCCGAACAAAAAATGATAGCATTCTGGCGTGAAAGCAAGACTGGCCTCAATGTTTAGCCATTTGAGGAGTATGTATGGGGACATTAACGGTCAGGCCACAGCCGGAACATGAAGATGCACTGGAGGCCGTAGGCGTGTTGTTGCAGGAAAAACGCGCTTCACAGACGTTACTCAAATCACTGATGGCCTACGAGCAACACTGTAATGAGATCGCCCGATTGAAAGCAGCCTTGCACAAGGCCGAGAAAGAGCGTGATGAGTACAAAGGTAAAATAGAGCGCTTTAAAGCTGCCCAGATCGCGTTATTTGAATAGAGCAATGAAGCTAACGCCCTTTGGTTGTTGAATCCCGCTATGTTCCACAGGGAGCCTGTAGAACATAACAGGATTGTCGGTAAAGTGATCCGGGATTGTTTTTGGATCTTCATTCTGGATCAATGTAAATAATTTAGTTATGATTAGTCCGTTCTGCTTACCAAACCTCGACCTTGTAGAAAGGTGCTGGTAGTGATAAATTTCATCGCTAAGTTTGCAAGACACAAAGAATTTCAGGTAGACCACGCCAAAAGGTGGTGAAGGAAGGGTTGAGAAGCCCAAAAAACAAAGCCCCGAAAATCATGCTCTACTTTGGCGAGCGGACATGATAGTCAGGGCTAGGTACGAAACCTAAGAAGGATTATAACCTATGTATTCCTCAAATCAACCCTTGTTCGCCATAAGTGCGGGCGGCGGTGTCTGAACAAAACACATCCCCTACTCCGTTAGTTCGTGATTGCTATGTACTCAACGCTAATCCTGCGTTTCAGATACCGGCACACCATAAACACGAATTGCCAGCGTTCAATAAGCGCCTGATCAATGTGGTGTCCAAGCGCGACGTATCGCGTTGGGAGGGTTTCTATTTCCTTCCTGCCTACCATCATAAGACACATCAACGCATAGAACGGCAGCGCCACTTCAATAAACATCGTGCTCGGGCTATCTGCGCTCTTACTCATGCA
>NZ_JBLGWE010000006.1:0-15049 GCF_050031515.1 Enterobacter cloacae complex sp. 397G4
ACCTCAGGATCGCCACTGGCATATGTGCTGACAATCTCGCGCAGGGTGCGCTTGCGTCCGCCTTTGAATGCCCCGGTGCTATAGCGCAGCAGCTGCCCCGCCGACGCTGCGACGCCTGCCTGCTGGGATGGGAAGCGCCGCCAGTTGCCGTTAACGTCTTTCACGTTGCCGACATTGTTCCCTGCCCAGTTTCCGGCAGCACCGCTGCCAGCTGCGGCGGCGGATGGTGAAGAAATATAGTTGCTGTCGAGCGCAGCCTCTCCTGCTGTTTGCGGGCCGTATGCAGCTGCGTGTGCATTTGCATTGCCCTGCTCTACAAAGTTGAGCTGCTGCTGACGCATGAGGTGCTGCTGGCGTTTCAGTGCCCTGTATCGGTCGCCATCTGGCCCCATGGTCTGCATACCGACGCCCTTGTCCTGCAAGGTGTTCATTTCCTGCTGGTAGGCATCGAGACGCCAGCCGTATTTGCGGCGGGCCTGCTGCTGCGTATCGAGGCGCATCCCCTTCTCATAATCGCGGCGCAGACTGTCCTCACTGCCCCCGGTCATTTTGACCAGCGCCATGCGCATCACATCGAGAGCAGGCAGGGCGCGGCGTGCGTAGTCTTCAAACTGGTTGTTGAGCTTCGCTACGTTATCGCGGATCTCGCTTCCCTCTGTCTTTGCCGGGCCATGCGTTGCGGCTACCTGAGTGAGTACGTCTTTCAGTTTCTCCGGGTCAGTCCCTTTAAGGGCATCGGTAAGGCGCTGGCGTTCGCCAGCATCAAGGCTCCCACGCTTGAGGTACTCATTGCCCATGATCTCCAACCCTTTCCCACTCTGGATCTGTCCCAGTGCGGCGTAGCTGGTCGCGTTTACGCTGCTGGGGTCAAGTTTCAGGCGGCTGAGGCGATCAGAAACGCCGCTCATGTCTGCGCTACTCATCTGGTCGAGCGCCAGCGCATCGTTGATACCGACGCCAAGGTGGCGAGAGAGCGCTACGACTGAATCAGGGCCGTAACCATAGGCGCGATGGATGCTCTGCCGGGTCATATCGAGAAGAGTCTGATCGCCCTGATAATTGCCGCCGAAACGCTGACCGTACAGCGAATCAGGCCCCAGAGTGCTGCTGATTGTGCCGAAAGCGCCGCCAGACTGGAGGACTTCAAGCGCCATCGGGTTATTGATGCCGTTGCGGAGGGCCATGCGGGCCATAAATGCCCGTGATGGGTCGCCCATCGCGCCACCGCGCTGAAGGTTCGCATTAACGCGGCCCAGAAGGTTGGTGGAGCCCAGCAAATCCATGCCGGGGATCCCTGAGCTCATCAGGCCAGCCATTGCACCCGCATAGCCAGGCACATTAGGCGCGGTCAGGCTCATGCGTGCCTGTTGGGTGGCAAAGTCGCTGATTGCCTGCATAGCTTCGCCAGCCTGAGCAAACGCACCTGATTTGCCGATAGCCTCCCCCATGAGCAGGCCCATGCGGCGCAGCTGCTGATCGTTATTTACGACACGGGAGGCGGAGAGCTGTCCGATTGTGCCCGCGACGCTGTTTGGGTCGAGGCCGTAGGAGCGGGCCAGACCGCCAGAAACCAGCATCCCGGTGCCAAGGTTCTGGCCCGGCTGGATGTTAGCGGCGCGGGAATAAGTGGAGGCCAGCGCGATGGCGTCACCGTTGGTCATGCCCAGACGGTTGGCGGTACTCATGACACCACGCTGGAGGCTGGAAAAGCTGACAATTCCGCCCACTTGACGATAGAGCTTATCCAGCCCGATCACGTTGTCCTGCGCCTGTCCGATCTTGTCCGCAACCGCACCAATGATTTTGCCGACGCCGAGAGCTGCGAGACCGCCTACTAAGCCCATGAGCCCTGCACCTGCACCGCCAGAAAGCCCGGCATTCATTGCGCCGCTAATGGTGCCGCCAACCGGGCCAGCGTTGCGCAGCATCGTGCTAAGGTGGTTCTGCCATGCCGGAGGCTGGTTATTATTTTGCGGCCTGCGATGAGGCGCAGGTGAAGGATTTGAGGGGGTAGGTGCTGGCGGCTTAGGTTTCGGCGCTGGCTGGTCGTTAAACTCCACGCCGAGAAACTGGAGCATGGACTGCATTTTTTTGATGCGTACTGCCTGATCGGTATACATCTTTGACCAGTCAGCCATAAGCGGGTTAGTCGCGCCCTGTCCGGTCTTGCCCATGGTCTGCTTGAGCTCTGTCTGGATGGAGAGCAGCTTCTGCATTTGCTTAATGAAAGCATTCAGATCGTCTTTTGAGCGCAGGTTAATGGGCTCAAACTTCTGTTTATTGGCCTGCCCAACCTGCGACGCAAGGACGCGGATCTGGTCGTTGACCATCTGGATCTGTTGTTTAAGGTCAGCAGCGTCAAACTGCGCACTGACCGGGATTTTAATAGCCATGGGATGCCTCTTTTTGTTGTGAGGCTCCAGTGTGTTGTCACGACAAATCAGCCGCCCGTAGCTGTGCCAGTAGGGCGAGAAGTTCCGGCCCGTCGCCACGTTCGGTGTCAATCATGAGCCCGTCCAGATACTCCCATTCGCCCAGCGCAGCCAGAATGCAGGCCCGTAAGCGGTTAAACAGGAGCTGCGGCACCCGTTCCAGCGTTAGGGGTAAAGTGGACGCCAATTGCAGCGCAGCTGCACCGCTACCGCTCAGGGGGAAATCGTTGTATGCAGCCCGGTAGACGCCGAAATAGCGCGGCTGGACTGGCTCCGGGTCAATCCACTTGCGTGAGACATTATTGCCGGAGGAGGTAGCGCTGGCATTGCAGCAAGGGCATGACGCAGTAACAAAGCCTGATCGGTCTCTGGCAATTCGCAGCGGTGCCCGGTGACAATCGGCGCAGATGGCTGCTGTGTCTGCTTTATCCTCCACTGTGGCGTGTATCTCTACCGCTTCCTGCACTGTCATAAACTGCATGGGGGAGCGTGGAATGGCGAGCGGTAGAAGGCGTGCCTTCGGCTCGCATTCAGGGCAATAAAACCGCACTGTGCCTACTGTCGGGGCATCCCTGTCCCAGTCCCAATTGAGTGGGGTCGATGGGTGTTTCTCGCATAAATAAACCGGGTGGCCACTTGCATTAAACCCTGTCACTCCGGGGCGCTGGTTGTGAAACTCTGTTGATGGATTACGCAGCAGCTGGCGCTGTATGGCCTCGCTTTGGCTGTCGCCAATCCAGACTGACCAGACAGGCACGCCGTCCTCAACGTGACCGATAAGCCACGGGGCCATAAGAGGCGGCTGCATGATCGGATTCCCACGGGCTCCAACGCCCTTTTTGTTCTCAGCGACGCGATTCCAGCAAGACACGCAACACACGCTCCATGGTGTAGCCTTGCTGCCGTTCTTCTTCCCAACAAGTCTCCCTGTTCTCCCGCATCGAGGGCAATGCTCAATATTAACGGGAGGTAGCCGTGAAGATTCACCGCGCCACAAAATCACGCCCGTAGCGCATCGTGAGCATGGTCTGGCGCAAGCCTCAGGGTCTGCCTTACGACTTATCGTTTCGTCGTGAAGACGCTGGCAGGTGCTGACACTGACACATGATTTTGCTTTATCCGGGCAGGTGACAAACAGGACACCGGGCATCAAGTCCGGGTAAGCCTCAAATGCGCCGATAATCTGGAGTTTTTCAGGTGCTGGAGAATCCATTTTTTTGACCACCTTTAATTACGTCACACACGCCGTAAGCCGCGTCAATACTGGGTTTGTTGTGTTTTTTATCTTGACACAATTCCGCAATTTTTTCTATATTGCTTTCAGCGGAAGCACTCACAAGGGCACCGCTGCTAAATTTCAACGGCAGCTTGTTGAAGAACACCCCAGCCACGAGGGGTTAGCCGGGTGCGCTCTCCACCCATTACGGGGCGTGAGAGCGAAAGGCGCAGATCAGTGCGGCTCTCTCCGGGGTAGAAATACCCGCATCACCGCATAAGCCCTTATGACCTGCAAAATGCTTTTGGCATGAAAGTACCTCCGGCCCTTCGGGGCCAAATCCTTTTGAAGTTGAGACCAACCCTTTGAGAAAAATTTATCGAAAGGCGCTCGCTGAATCACTGAGGATCAGCGCTCGCCACCTGGACAACCTGATCGCTGCGGGAAAAGTACCTACCCCAGACGGCAGGACATATCCGGGAGGCCATTACTGGTGGCTTACCCCGGAGCTAAAGAAGGTAATCAAGGCGCAAAAACGCCCGGAGCGTTGAGAATGAGCGAGAGCAAAGATGAATTCCTGTTGTGGCCCGGCGTGTTTGATGAAGCGCTGGCCCGCGTACTGCCTGCCCCCTCTTACATGGAATGGGTGCAGCAGGTACGGCAGATCGCCTGCTGGGCTAACATCCTGAAGCTGAGCGATGCGCAGGCTATCTGCGAGCGTTGGAGCGCATCAGGCGTTAATGCAGCCCCGGCTGACGCGGGACTTATTCGCGCCGCTCTCCGCCCTCAGTCTCTCGAAAAACTCAGCCCGTTCTCCATGGCTGGCGCGTTCCTGCGTGATTCTGGTCTTATCCCGGAGATCCACTCTGGGCGCTTTGGCTCCTACCAACCGACCGCCGCAGACCTCGCCAAACGTGAGGCACAGCGCCGGGAAATGGAGGAGGCCCACCGGGTAGCACTAGAGGCTGACGAACGGCAGCGCCAGATTGCCGTCCGGCAGGCTACGCAGATTTACAACAAGGCCAGTCTCGATCCGGCTCAATCGCCGTACTGGCAGAGAAAATGCAGTGCAGCCGCACTGCCCCTACCGCTGCCGGATGACGTAAAGGCTTCAAACTGGCGTACCTTTGAGAAAGGAGCACCCAGCAAAGGCATTTACTGGAATCACTCGCTGGTTATCCCTCTGTATCGCATCACCGACACGTTGCAGTTGGGGATGAGTACCATAGAGATCATTTGCGGTCGCCCTAACCCAGAAACTGAGCTGTCATTCACCGGAGCAAAACGCGGCCTCAAAGGTGCCCAGCGTGGCGGGAGCTTCTACCCGTTCAACATCGACAAAGCCCGTCACGGTTCACCTCTGGTTATCTGCGAGGGTTTTACCTCTGGGCTGGCCCTGTCTCTCGCTATGGGCGGAGCATTGCCTGTGTTCTGTGCAATGAGCTGCAATAATTTTGCCGCAGTCATTGATGAGCTGCGCATTGTTTACGACCACAGCCCGATCTACATCGTGGGCGACGTGGGCGTAGGCGAGGAGATAGCGCAAAGTATCGCGGAGGCTAACACTCGTCGCTATCCTCCAGTTTATTCCGTGCCGCTTTCTCGCTGCCTGTTCGAGGACGGCAACGATCCCTTTGACCTGCTAGCCCGCCATGGAGTTGATAACTCCCGCGTTCTCCTGCGGTCGTTATTCCGGGAGGCCCGCATTGGTCGTGACGGTACGCTGTCCGGGCCGAGCTCATCGGATGCCATTCACCATATTTGAATATTCACACGCCGCTCTCCGTATTGGAGAAGCGGCTTTTTTATTTATGCCAGGAGTATCAAAACCATGACAGATCAGGACTTCGAAACGATGCTATTTAACGAGTCAAGCCAGACTGCGACGCTGTTTGTGGCCCGCGCCGTAACTGACCTCGACGCAATGCTGGGAGAAGGTTACGCCGTCGCTAATCCTGCCGTTCTGGCACAATGGATCGCGGTAGCCGGTTCTCAAATGGTTACGCTCCAGCAGCTGCATGGCGCTAACGGTCTGGCAACTCAGATCGAACGTCTGGCGGGTATGGCTGACGCTATCGAGGCCAGCGCCGCAGCGGCTCACACGGGGCGTATGCAATGAATTACAGCGTAATACACTCAGAGAGTACCGCCTCCGTTGTCGCCCTCATCGAGAAAGAAATGGCGGAGTGGCAGCTGGCTGATTATGCCATTACGCTGCTGCCTAACTTCTATCCGGGTGCTCGCCAGACGCTGCCGGGCGGGGCCTCTGTGGTTATCGACCGCGCAGGCTTTACCAAAAGCCCATGGGGAGGGACGCCGCAGTTTGCAGCAGATGCACGCAAAGCAATGACGGTGAAGGATGCCAAAGCGCGTGCCCGCGTCATCCGTAGCGTATGCGATGCCGAGCGGGAGGCGCTCGCTACGGCGCTGATGCTGGAGCTATTCGGTATTTCTGACCTCGATCCCCTTCTGGCCCGTCTGCCAAAAATTGATGAGCTCACGCTGCTGACCGTTGGCGATGCAGATAAAAAGGCTATCTCTGAGGCGTTCAGCGTCTGGCTGAGATAACTGCTATTCGTGTATTTGGCACAAACTGCGGCACCGCCGCCCATACCGATAGACTTCAAAAAAGAGTAAATATCTCCGCAAAGCCGCTCCCCGTCACGTCTGGCGCGGATAATGACGGTTGCATGTCCCGTAACAATAGTCTACTATTGTTGTACTGCAAGAGCATTCGCAGAGGGTATCAACCAGTAATTGGCCCTTTGCGCTGGGCAGTCAGGAGGCTGGTCTCCTGTCGGTAGCTCAACCTGAGTAATCAGGTTGGTATCTGAACCCACGAGCTAAAGATTGGCTGCGGCTACCAAGCATTACGAAGGGCGCTTATTGCGCCCTTCTGCTTTTTATAACTTATAACCTGCCTAACAACGTGCCTTGCGTCCTGTGAGTCTCATACGCGGTTACTACGCTGTAAATCCATCCGCTCTGAGCCCAGTCAGCCTCTTTTGGCTCCAGTATGACGATCCCAAGCGCTGAGCGTAAAACCTTCGGCCTGTGCTTCCCACCCGGATGGTTGAACTCACAATACACTCCAGCACCTGGCTGAATAACGTCACACACGAAACGCGCCACATCATTCACGGTATGATAACCGAGCCGCACCAGTTCCTTTTCATGCTCTGCCCATATATGACGCACGCCAAAGCCGCTATTAGGGCCTCTATGATTCCCCACGCGCAGAAATATATCCCCGGCAGGTATTACATCCCCTCTTGAAACAAACTCCGGTAAAGAGCCAAAACATGGGAGCCCTGCTGGGTGGGCTATATGGCTGTTAGGTGAGCCATTAATGCCGTAGTTATTCTTAGCCATTGAGCAGTCCACTATCCCGCAGCTTATGCCGATAGTCCCGCAGGCGGCTGCGTGTCCACTCCTGCCCGGTCGCACTGGTGAAGCCCAGCGCATTGAGCGCGTTCGTAATGTCAGCCAACCCGGCCCCCTCAGCACTCATGCGCACTATCATAGCATCGGCCTCAGGGTCTACAGCATGAAAACGAGGATCGGCGGCTCGCGCTGTATTACGCTGTATTTCATTGCCTGACGCCGTGTTACGCGGTGTTGCTTCAATGTGTTGCACTGTCTGACGGTGTGGTTCTGCTGTCTTACGTTGTGGGGCATTCCCGGCGATAACTTCCAGCAATTCGATCACCTTGTCGAGCTTGTCAGACGCAGCCGGAGCAGTAGCGACGCCGAGGTACTCCCGGAGCGCAGCCAGCGCTATATCTGTACGGGTGAGGTGTTCGGCACTGGCTCGCTCATCAAGCAGCTGCATGAGATCTGCCGGGAGCCTGAGGCTCAGGGCAGCTGTTTTGTTCTCTTTCATGGCGTCCCCCTTTGTGTTTCAGTGCATTATTACGTCATACACGACGTAATGCAACGTGACACATTAGCGGTAAGGGCCGAGCCGTTGGCTCGACATAAAGACAGTCCACAACGAGGCCGCAAAGTGTGGATAAAATCACATTATCATCAATAGCTTATCCACAACGGCATAAACGCCGTAATGGCTTTGGATCTGTATGCAAAAGATGAGAGTGCCGGAGGATCAATTACGTTGATCGTTTGGCCCTTCGACGCTATTCTGTGGGGGCATTTGATTTGGGCGGTTTTGGAACGGCAACCCAGATTACAGGCGAAAAAAAACCAGCCGGGCAGCTGGTTTTTAATCGCCTCAGGCAGCGTCAACTGTCTGGTGCATTCCGGTCGATGTCTTGGGAACGTCTCCGGGGAATACTGAGATAACTATACCTGACGGGCATTTGTTACTCAACACTGATTGTAGCGTCAATTTTGACGCCATTCAAGCCGTATTCCCTCGCAAGATGCCCCGCCGTATCGGCCTTAACGCAAAAAATTCGCAGTTAAGGACATAAGATGAATACGCAAGATAATGTAATGCCAATCGAGGAAGCCAAGGCGCTGAAAGAAGCGAGCGACGCTATCGGTAAAGTGATTGCCGACCTCGAAAAAAACGATTCAGGGCTGGATAAGGGCCGCATCCGTAACTCCACGCGCAACCTCGCCCGCATTATTGAAAATGCCCGCCTGTTACTGGGCTTTTCCGCACATTATGACGAGTTCCTGCTAGAAACCGTCCTGCTGAGCGATAAGGGCCGCAGACCGCTGGATGCCGACGCCGTGACTGATGTCATGCGTATGCTTACCGATCATGAGTTCCGGCCTTACGCTAAGCCCAAAAGCAGCATGTATTCCATCATTCAGGAGCCAGACCGCGAGCGCCTGAAACACGTCATTAAAGCCGTTGCGCGGCTCAATGCCATTGACTCGCTGCGGGACTGGTTTTGCTCGCTGCCTGAATGGGATGGCGTGGAGCGTGTGGATCGGTTTTTCGGTCATTATGTCCCGTGCAACGATAACCCCGTGTATATGGCGGCGGTGAGCCGTTATTTCCTCACCTCGCTGGCAGGTCGCGCCGTGTGCCCCGGATTAAAGGCGGATGCCATTCCGGTGCTATATGGCCCGCAGGGCACGCGTAAATCCACCATGCTGGAGGCAATCGCGCCAGATTTTAACTGGTACGCCAACACTGAAATCGACGGGGAAAACAAAGAGGTTGTGCGCCAGCGTATCGGCAAAATGATCGTGGAGTATGCCGAAATGGATAAAATGCGGCCTTCCGATGTGCAGAAAATCCGCCGTGATTTGGCGCTGCGCAAGGATGAAAACCGCCGCATGAAACAAGACTATTACGATCAGGTTCCGCGCCGCTGGATGGGCTGCGGCACCGTAAACTCCCAGAAATTTCTTGTCGATGAAACCGGAAACCGCCGCTTTTTCCCCCTGACAGTGACCGATAAATGCCTGATTGATAAATTTACCTCCGACCGTGAGCAGGTGTTTGCGGAGGCGTTGAATATCTTCAATGCTGAGGGCAACGTGCCCAGCTGGCTGACGGCTGAGGAGCTCGCAAAAGCCGCTCATGAGGACTATATCGACCACGATCCATGGCACGGCACCATTGAAATGCTGCTGCAAAGCCACCCCAGCCAGATCTCCAATCGCCTCCTCAATGAGGCTGTGGGGCTGGATTTAGGCCGGAGAGACAAAAAATCGGCTCACCGCATCCGGGCAATCATGACTATGTTGGGATGGTCGGAGGCCAAAAACATCGGGCCAAACAAGGAGCGAGGATTCCGGCGTAACCTCCCATAAACAGGCGCATGAGCCACCTTTCGAGGTGGCTTTTTTTATGGAGACGTGGAGACAAAAGGAGACAAAAAGGAGGCATAAAATAGACGTTTTAACTTATTGATATTATTGAATATAGACGTAAGAGACGTAATAAATATATATTAATATAATAAAATACCCTATACAGCCACGCCGCCACCGCCAGCAGTAAACAACCTCTCGTTATGTCTCCTTACGTCTCTTACGTCTATTTCTTTTATATTCAATTGGTTGCGTTGTCTCCCGTTTAGTCTCTGGAGACGTTTATTTGTCTCCGCCTTTGTCTCCGCTGCCGCATAGCGTCGCAAAGTGCATCCCCGGAGGGGTGCAGCTGCGTGACGCGGTTCTGCTTTGGTGGATGGTTTGAGGGGGTAGCGGTATGGGCCGTGCTTTCGCACGGACACTGCAAAATTCACTGGCCCGGTGCCAGATCGGCAGCTGAGAGCCTCATGATACGGTTACATTTTGGCTACGGTGTTTTGTGGTATGGCGGGGGTTTACGATGGTAGAGCGGCGGACAGGTGGCAATATGCCCGCCGTTTTGGTCATTTCTGGCGGTTCATTCCGCCGCGCATAATGTCTGCCTCTGTGCCGGGCTTGATGTCGTACATCAGGCGCTCTGCCTCCTGCGCTTTGAGCAGGGCGAGGATCGCGGATGCCACGGCGCGGGTCATCTGGGGGTCATTGTCTACAACGGCTTTAAGCTGGCGAGCCCTGAGCCCTGACAGGTCTTTGGCGTGCTGTTGCAGGAGCTCGAATTGCTGGGCGGTGAAGTGATTGCGCAGCTGTCGGATCTTCGCGCTGGGTGTCTCGTTAAGCAGCTGCTGTGCGCGTTCGCGCTGCTCCATGAGGCTGGTCACGTTGTCCGGCTGCTGTTCTTCCTTTTCGGCGTTGGCGAACCACTCCCGCACGGTTCTGGCGGGGATCCCTGTCTGACGTGCGACGCTGGCGGCAGTTGCACCCGGTTCTTTGCCGAGGATAAGCACCTGCTGGCGTTGCTGTGGGGTGTACGTTGTTCTGCCCATGGCGATGGATTCCTGGCTGATTGAGAATGACGCCATGGTGGCATCACGACCGCCTTGTGGCAGCGCAGCTGCCGCCATACCGATTGCTCTATTGAAGTTAACTACAATATGTATTACAGTATAAAAAATACAAATTGTAGTTGTTAAAATAGTGAGATTAAGCCCATGCCAGACCTGAAAGAAATTTTAAAAAATAGTCTTTTTAATCAAGTCGATGATAGCGTTTCAGCCCCTATATCAATCCGACTTCCAACCATTTTAAATAATGAGTTGGACGAACTATCTTTGAGTCTTGATCGCTCTAAGAGCTCACTGATCAGCGAATTTATTAAGGCCGGGGTCGCTGCTGCGAATGAGCTACTAAAAGAGCACTCTCTGATTAGCGATGAATTGAAAGAGCAGTTGGTTGATCAGCGCGAGGATAGCGCTGCGAGCTTCATGGATAGAAAAGCCTTCATGTTAAATACGAACTACAACAACGATGAAGAAACGCATTTCGATATGGTTAAAAACCAAGAGGCAGCGGCCTTTTGTAAGGGATGGAAAGAGTACATCTGTCAGCTTTCCAAAGGCGATACCGTCTATCTGTATCAGAGTGGCGTAGGCATCATTGCTTCTGGTGTTGTGGATGGTGAGCTGGTGAAAAGCGAGCATTACGGCGTAGCTGATGATAAATACGCTAAGCCACTCAAAGATTTTAAAACCGGCTTTAAGGCTATCTCCGCGCGTCGCTTTAAAGAGTTAACCGGGGGCGGCGCTAATTTCCGTAGAACGATGATAGAACTCACCTCTATGCAGGCTCATGCTATTGCTCAAGAGATCGAGAGATTAACGTCTAAGCAGTGATAATCCTTAGGTAAGATAAGGGCCCTTTCGGGCCCTTTTTTATAGGCTTATTTTGTTAGAACCTAAATCGTGGGAACACTCAACCGATACAGTGTCAGCTTTCGGGGAGGTGCCAAAGGTTGCAAAGAATTTCCTGTTTCCGCCGTCCAGCCAGAAAATATCCATCATGGCGATAGTCTGCTGTGGCACGCCTGCGGTGATGTGGACGCCGTAGCTTTCAGAGGTTAGTTCTCTGACTGGGAATCGGTTCCCGTTCCACGTCACAGTCATGCGTGGCCCGGTATTGGTCTCCAGCCTGATTATGGTGCCGTCAGTGCAGAGAAAGCGGGAGGCTATCTCTCCGGCGTGCAGCTGCGTGCTGGCGAGGAGTAGCGTGAGCGCTACGGGTATATTGATTTTCATAATATGTAATTCATTACACCATATTGATTTTGATATAGGCCCCCGAAGGGGCCCGGTTGTTATGCCTGCCACTCGAACAGTCGGCAGACGGGCAGGGTCAGCACCCGCCCCTCTGTAGTTCTGAGGCTTACTTGATGAATGCCGCGCCCGTTCATCGCTACACTGCGAGGTTTTCCGTGCTGGTAGATCTGCCCATGCTCAATGCTGAGTCCGGGGAAGGTTTGCGCCGTATGACGCTGTGATGCAATAATCATAATGTTGGTTCCATTGGGTTGGTTCTGACAAAGGCGCGGTTACGGTGGCCACCTGATCCGCGCCGCCTCTGGCCCTGCTGCGCTCCAACGCAACGGGGCCAAATCTTTTCTACTGCTCTCGCGTTACTCGCAGCACCGTGGAGCGTGAGCAGCCCGCCAGTCTGGCGATCTCTCCCGGTCTGTGCCCCGCTGCTGCATACTTCAAAATCTTCTTATGCAGTGCTGTATTAGGCTGCTTGCCCTTATATTTCCCGGCCTCCACTGCCTTTTTAATGCCTTGCGCCTGACGTTTACGGCGTGTTTCGTAGTCATCGCGGGCCCATGCTGCGGCGATGTCGAGCAGCATCGAGTTGAGCGCATCGAGTACCACGTTGCGAACGTCGAAACCGCCCGCCCCGGTCGGCTGTTCTCCCTGCAATACCGCCAGCGTCGTGGGGATGTCGCAGCAGACGATGCGCAGCCGTTTGGCTCTGATCCGTTCTTTCAACTGCTCCCACTCTGAACGGGTGAGGCGGCTCAGGCGGTCGAGCTTTTCAACCAGCAGGACAAAGCCCGGCCCGGCGTCGTGCAGCAGTTTATTGAGCTGCGGGCGCTCCAGCTGCGTGCCGGAGATATTCTCCCGATACCAGCCGCAGATCGTCAGGCCATTAGCTGCGGCAAAGGTTTTGAGCTCATCCTCTGCGCGGCTGGCGTCCTGTGTCTCAGTGCTGGCCCTCATGTAAATCATGCAATTCATCGTTAGCTCCCGCGCTATGGGGTGTTTTCTGTAGTGCGTTTTTAGATATTGCGTCTTTTAAGTTAAAAAATCAATCTATAAGACGCATTAATCACTGCTTTTTTGAGGTGTACCCAAAAAGTCACCTTTGCGGGCCAACGGCACGCCCCCTACCGCTCTGGTCGTGACGGCAAACTGTCAGGGTCAGCATTCCGCTGGCTATAACGAGAAAGGGCATACCGAATGAGCAAAGAAAGCGAAAAACACGTTGATCGTGTACTCGACCAAATTTCCACCCGGCTGGAGAGCCTGACGGTCTCCGGGCCTAAATTAGGCGACCTAAGCACTCTCCGGTCACACATGCTGCGTCTGCTGGATAAGGTCAGCGAGCAGGAGATCGCCGCTACCGGGCTTCGCCTGCGCCTTGAGATTGAAAATGGGCAGGTTTCCTCTTTGGAGTCCCAGCTGGCGAATCTGAATGAGCTGATCGAGGAGGGTAAAGCCTGCCTACGTTCTGGCGAACCGGTTCGCCCTGAGTGTGGTATGGCTCCGGCCCTTCTGCCTGAGGTGCAAAACGAACTGGTAGCGGCGCAGCAGGTGGCAGCAGCCACCCGCAGCGAGCTGTCAGCCTGCCAGCACCAGATCGATATGCTCAATGCAAACGTAAGCCGGGCGGCTGAGGATGCGTATCTGAGCGCCCATCTGGCCTACGTGAGCACTCTGCTGCGTGAGTCCATGGATCTGGCTGCGATGGCTGGCGCGAAAGTAAGCAATGGCGCGGCTTCGGTTACGCTGGATCGTCGTCTGGGGCTGCTTCTGCAAAATCAGGGTATGGTTCTGGCGCTTAAAAATTACCAGGGGGATCGTGCTAATGGGTAACTTCCAAAAACTTCTTGATCTGCTGCGTGATGCGCAGGGCCCTGTGACGCTGACTAAAGCGCTGTCTGTGGCTTCCGGTCAACCTCTGGCGCGTCAGTCGCTGGATTTAGCGCTGAAAAGCTGTGTTGAGCTGGGCGTGCCGGAGCATCATCAGAAGATGCTCAAAGATATGGTGGCGGCGGGTGAGGCTGCTGGTGTTCCTCAGGAGGAGATCGAGGGGCGAATTGCTGGCGTTATGCGCCGCTTCTCCACTGAGCCCATGACCAAATCCACCGCTGGCGATGCGCTGGCGCAGGCAATGAGCGGTTCCCCTGTGCAGTCCGTCCCGGATATGACGATCACCCGCAACCTGTCGGTTGAGCAAATCCATCTGGCCCGGCAGCAGCAGATTGCCGATCAGCAGCTGCTGCGCGAGTGTGAGAGCGCTGGCGTTTCAAGTGGGCAGATTGTTGAGCTGAGCGAGGCTCTTTCTGCCTCTCGTGGCCTTCCAGACGCTGCCCGTGCCCCCGGTATCGCTGCCGTTCGCCAGCAGCTGACGGAGGAGCCGCTCTCTCCAGCTGTACAGGGTATCGACTGGAGCGCTCAGGGATGGAAATAAACAGCCGGGCCGTATTGCTGGCCTGTCTGTCTGCGCTGCGCTTGCCTGCGGGTGAGCGCACTTCTGATCACGTCATGCAGCTGGCACATCTGCGCACCGTTCTGCGTAACGAGGGGTATTCCTCCCCTGCTATTCATGACGACGCGGCTTTACTCAAAGAGGCTGAGGGGCTGGCAAAGGCCCGCCGTGAGTGGCTGGCTGACTCCGCTGATATGCGTCAACGCCATGCCGAACTCCAGCACCTTGTTGCGTTAAACCTCTTACCTGAGGATGAAGCGAGGCAGGAACAGGGCGATAACTACCGGGAGCACCAGTTACGCGATCCGGTTAAGCAGGAGGGAAAACCTGAATATGATTGAGTCCAATCTGGTGATCCCCTCGCGCGTTATGGCCCCCCATGACGCGCAGAAAAAGCGCAGGATGCACGCAAGGATCCGCGCCGCAGCCCGTGAAAAGATGCGGCGGGTTATGGCAGCGCCAACGTGGCACTGGCGCTACCCTACGCCGCCGAGAGCATAAAAAAGGGCCCAAATATGGGCCCTTTGTTTTTTGCGTGCCAGCACGCCCCTACCGCTACCGACTGGCAAAGCTGCGCGGTTGTGTGAAAGAGCTTTTTACCGGGACGCTTTGGGTTTGTGTGCGCCCATCAGGGTATTGCAGGTTTACATTGATATTGGCGTCTGAAATATCAATTTTTCCTCCGCGTTGCCCGGCTGGCATGGTTTCAGGGGCGATCTTGTAGTTGTTCTGATTGTTCAGTGCCATGTTAACGCCCTCAGTAACCACTGATTGCGGGATGCTGGCATTTTTCACGTTCTCTTTGCGGAGGATGGCCCGCGTCACGTTCAGCAGCGTGTTCTGGTCGGTTAAGTCCAGTTGCTGATCTGGCCCGTACCCTGTCCATTCGCTTGCCTGCCGGATGTAGCGCGGC
>NZ_JBLGWE010000007.1:0-4760 GCF_050031515.1 Enterobacter cloacae complex sp. 397G4
TAATGACGTATTAGCATCCCAGTTTTATCTTCGTACTCTGATGGCTGCAACGTACTCCCTGGGAAAGCTTTTGCAACATGTATAGCAGCTTGAAAGGTATCAAAATATCGCCCAAACATTGGCGTTTCAAAGCTAGGCGACTCTGTCGAAAAATCCCCCATAACTTGCGCCAAATAACCATTATCTATCTGCCATTGAACATCTGATCCCATAGCCCACTCTCCCAGAGTTACTCCTAATAAATAACCATAATATGTATTTACCATAACGCTTCTTGGCCGCACCCCCTGAGAGCCCCTCAGCGCGTTTCTGCGGCCTGAGGGCCGTTTCCGGCACCTTTCCCCGGCCCAAACCCTGAAAAACGCCCCTGATAATTTCTGCGCGGCTGCATGGCTATGCACAAGAGTGAATGGCGGCCGGTTTCGTGAAGGAAATACCGTGAAAGCTCCGAAAGAAACGCTTAATTGCACAGCAGCACATGAACGTGATCAGATGAAATCTGTCTACTGCCGCACTTCTTCACGAAAGGCCCGCTGAGCGTCAGATTCGGGCCTTTCTTACTAAAAAGATTTCAATAGAATTTTTTAGCAGGCGATTTTTATCTATAACCATACATTGAGCATAGAAGACCCAAATTTATGTATGACTCAATAGAAAAAAACAAATCACAGCCATCTAAACACTGAGACAGCAAGCCAAACAAAAATCAAAGAAATAACTCCATTTTTAATCAAATAATATAGTTTTCGATTCCTTTTTTTTAGCTTCTGACCTGCATCACGAATAGCATTAACATATTTAAATAAATGATTTATAGCACCAGTCCTGTCATTATTATCGTTGGGTGATGCTGCCGCTGACATTAGCACCCCACCTATCCACCTATTTATTTTTTGTGACCACCGCCACTTCATCGGCCTTTCTATATCACAGAACAAAATAATACGTGTCTGCTCGGTATCATTCTGAGCCCAGTGAACAAAAGTTTCGTCAAAAATTATCACTTCACCATCATGCCAACTGCGGCGTACACCATCAACTTCAATAAAACACCGTTCATCATTTGGTGTTGATAATCCTAAATGATAACGAACTGAACCGGCATAAGGGTCACGATGCTTTCCTAAATGGCTTCCTGAAGGCAATTCAGCAAACATCGCTGCTTTAATACAGGGAATAGAGCTAACCAGTTGGGTTGTTACTGGGCAAAGCCGCTCCGCTGATGGATGAGCATCTCCATACCACTTGAGGTAAAAGCGCTTCCAACCGCGCTTAAAAAATGTATTAAATCCTGCATCATTATTTTTTTCAGATGATTTAATGTGCCCTTGCAAATTAACAGCTTCGTCTCTTATAACCTGCCAGTTATCAATTAATGGTTGAAGTTCAGGAAATGTTTCTGGGGGAAACCATGCCTGCTTTGACGGCAGCTTCGAAAAGCCTGTCATAAACATATTTATCGGAGCCATAAATGTTGAATGATCAAATAACTGCCTGGAAAACTTTTGTTTTATTTTACCGCGAGAATGCGCATACAATACACTGATAAGAAAAACAAAAATAATAATAAGTGACAGCATGTGTATATTCCTTGTTCACGCCAATAATAAAAATCTCTTAAAGATAACATAATGAATGCACTTAAATTATAATCTAAATGCTATTTATCAATAGTATAATCGAAGCTTCACCAGAACATATCTACTACACAGGCAGAGAGGATTTCAGCAGGAATTATGCTGAAATGAATCAAAGGGACGGACCGTGATATACCCGCTGTCGCTGTGATCGTTCGAGCTCCAGCGCTTTCTGATGCCGCGCCTCCCGCACCTGCTGCAGCTCGACGGCATTCAGCCGCTCGACAACCGGCGCAGCTGATCGCTCAAACTCTGCACCTGCCTGCTCAAGCCCGTGACGCGCTCGCTCAGCGCCGCGTTCTCCCGTTGCATAAGACCAGACATCGTCCGCCATTCCGCGAAGGCGCTCTCCCACTCGTCCAGCCTTTTCGAGTAGTCCTGCTGTAGCTGCTCTAATGCGCTCAGCAACTGTTTTTCCAGCTCTGTCATGTGCTATTTCCCCGCCAGTATCATCCAGCTCGAATCCTCTCCGAACCGTCCCGCTTCCGGGTTCACCCTCACGCAGCGGCGTCTCTGCTCGCCGCAGGTCGAGAGCTGCACGCCGCTGTTCCGCTCGGACAGCATCGCCTGCGTGCTCTTCTGCTCCCGGATGCTCACGTAATTGTCGAGTATCTGCTGACTCTGCCACCACAGAATGGCCGCGTTCGAGGCGATCAGCAGCACGGAGACCAGGACGATGGTCAGCCACGTCTGGCTGACCATGCGCAGCATCCCTTTCGTACGCTGGCTCATGGCTGAGGACAGCTTCCGGTCGTGGTCGAGGATGGCGGCGCTGATTCTCTTCTCGCTTTCGCTCAGTTCCGCTCTGACAGACTTCTCGTGCTCGCTGAATGCGGCTTTCAGCATCTCGCCGGTACTCTGCTGCTGCGCTTTCGATTTCTGCTCTAAGTCCTTCGCCAGCGTTAAAAGACTGTTCATAGATGGCTCCCTTCAGTCGGATGTTTCGCCCCCCGTCCGGGTCGGCAATGCTGATGCTGCTTTTTGTGGTGCGTACCACCTCAAAACCTGCGCTTTCCAGCGCCTCAGTGACGTCCTGGCGGGTTTTCAGCTCCCCGGACGAGGCCAAGGCCAGTAAACCCCGTGTAATTGCCTGAGCGGCTTCCTGCTTCGTTTCCGGCAGCGCGGACGGCGTGACCAGCGCCCGCCGGTTTTCAGGCGCGTTCGGGTCATGCAGCCCCAGCCTGCCGTTCACGATGGTCTGCCAGGCATCAATGCGCGGACGGTCGGCGCGGTCGTAATACGGCTGGAGACGCTTGCCAGTCAGCAGCTCCGTGTTCGGGATCAGGAAGTTCAGCTCCAGCCGCCCCTTATCCTGGTGCTCAACCCACAGCACGTTGTACTGGTCTTTGTCGAGTCCGGGCATCAGAACCCGTTCAAAGCTCGCCATCAGCTTTTCGCGCTGCCCGGGCGGTAAATCCTTTTCGGCAAAGGACAGGACGCCGGATGTGTACTTTTTTGCGTAGGGTGAGGCGTCGATAAGCTCCCTGACTTCTTCCGGCTTCCCCTGCAGAACGGTGGCGCCCTCGCGCTGTCGGTCTTTCCCCAGCAGATAATCCACCGGACCGGCGCCACCGCCGCGCCCTCGCGGGTGAAACTTAACGATCATCGTCTGCACCCTTTTCCAGCACGGCATGCCGCAGCCGCTCGAGTCCGGCATCTATGGCCATCAGCGCGGCGACGACCTGCACGCGGTCGTGCCCGCTGCCACCACCGGCGTTAACCTGCCGGGCAATCTGGTTAAGGTTGTTCCCCATGCCGGCAAGCTGACGAAGCAGCGCCGGCGAGATCGAGGGAAGCTTGCCGGCGCGGGCGGGTTTCTCGTCCAGGCACGTCTGGCGCATCCAGGCTGCAAGCTGTTTACCGTCGCAGCGCTCCAGCAGACGCCGGTGCTCATCCTCGGTCACCCACATCGTGAGCATTTTGCTGCGTTTGTCTGCCAATCCGGCCTCCTGATAACGCCGGGACGGGCGGGAAATCTTTTCCCGGTCGGCGCGGTGTTGGACAAGCCGCAGGCGCGTCAGTGGTTTTAGCGGGTTTCGGGGCGCAGCCCTGAACCAGTCACGTAGCGCTAGCGGAGTGTATACTGGCTTAATATGGTAAATCGAAGTGGGAATTCAGGGAAGTGCTTCATGTGGCAGGTAAAAAATGCGTCTGTGGGGCGTAAGTGCGAAATGCTGGGGACGATGAAATGACGCCTCCTCGCTCACTCGGTCGCTACGCTCCTGCCGTGAGACTGCGGCGGGCGTTACCGGCTCACGAATGGCGGGATAAAGAGATGGCGCTCAAATCAGGAAGGGCTGGGAAAAGGATGCGGCGTTGCCGTTTTTCCATAGGCTCCGCCCCCCTGACAAGCATCACGAAATATGACGCTCAAATCAGTGGCGGCGAAACCCGACAGGACTATAAAGATCCCAGGCGTTTCCCCCTGGTAGCTCCCTCGTGCGCTCTCCTGTTCCTGCCTTTCGGTTTACCGGTGTCATTCCGCTGTTATGTGGCCGCGTTTGTCTCATTCCACGCCTGACACTCAGTTCCGGGTAGGCAGTTCGCTCCAAGCTGGACTGTATGCACGACCCCCCCGTTCAGTCCGACTACCACGCCCATTCCGGTAACTATCAACTTGAGTCCAACCCGGAAAGACACGACAAAATCGCCATTGGCGGTAGCCACTGGTAAGCAGGATGTGCGAGAGATGTATCGAGAGTTCTTGAAGTGGTGGCCGGACTACGGCTACACTGGAAGGACAGATTTGGTGACACGTCTCGCACAAGACTGTTACCACGGTTCAGAAGTTCCCCAACTTACTGAACCTTCGAAAAACCACCTCCCCAGGTGGTTTTTTCGTTTTCAGAGCAAGAGATTACGCGCAGAGCAAAACGATCTCAAGAAGATCATTTTACAAATTGGATAATATCCCTCCGCCCCTAACACTAATATAAAATTATCGGGCTTGCATGCCCCTCACCATTTTCCCCATATCCACCACCAAACAATAGTTCGTCGAGTTCTTTGCTAGCTTGATCAATACACGCAGCCACATGAATAGCAGAAGGGTACTCATCATACTGAAAATTATCGCTTTTTTCAGGAGGGAGTCGATCATAATACGGATGACAATCCACATAA
>NZ_JBLGWE010000008.1:0-2511 GCF_050031515.1 Enterobacter cloacae complex sp. 397G4
CATAACAGCATCATGCAACGACGACCATCGTCCGTGACGGCCGCCTCGTTTAAGTATGGACAGAAATACAGAAAATGCTCAGGACGAAATGTAATGAATGCGAACGGATTCAAGAAATTCGAGCATGACCGTCCTTACGGCCGGTTCAGTTTCAGACAAAATCTGCCGGTATGCATCCAGCATCATGGCTCCGGCATCCCCCCGGCACGCCGGAGCCAGCCCGAAACAACAGACACAAACAGGTGTCGCTCATCATCAAGAGTCATCAGGTCTCCGGAAGAAAAACCAAACATGGCTTACCTCCTGTTAACGGCAACGCAGAAGAAAGGTTTACAGGGTAGCGGGCAGGAAAATAAAAAAATTGCAGTCAGCCCGGAACGGCTGCTGAACCGGTACAGGCGGGTTCCGGGCGCAGCGCCGGACCAGTCACTCAGCGCTAGCGGAGTGTATACTGGCTAAAATGTAACACCGCAGTAACGCATAGCATAACTGCTACATAAGACAGGCGCAGAAAATGAAAGAAAACGCGTCAGGAGAAAATGTAATACAGGATATATTCCGCTTCCTCGCTCACTCACTCGCTGCGCTCGGTCGTTCGGCTGCGGCGAGCGGTACGGGCTTACGGGTGGAGCAGAAATTTCCTGGGGGATGCCAGCTAGGGGATGCCAGGAAGATACTTAGCGAAGAAGGCATAAGGCCGCGCCGAAGCCGTTTTTCCATAGGCTCCGCCCCCCTGACGAGCATCACGAAATCTGACGCTCAAATCAGTGGTGGCGAAACCCGATGCGGCTTAAAGATACCAGGCGTTTCCCCCTGATGGCTCCCTCGTGCTCCCCCGCATTCCTGCCTTTCGGTTTACCGGTGTCACTCCGCTGTTATGGCCGCGGTTTCTCATTCCACGCCTGACACTCGGTTCCGGGAAGGCAGTTCGCTCCAGGATGGACTGTATGCACGAACCCCCCGTTCAGTCCGACTGCTGCGCCTTATCCGGTAACTATCGTCTTGAGTCCAACCCGGAAAGACACGTAAAAACGCCACTGGCAGCGGCCACTGGTAAGGGGTATACAAGATTACTGGTGCAGAGTTCTTGAAGTTGACGCCTGACTGCGGCTACACTAGAAGGACAAATTTGGTGGCAGCGGTCTTGTACACCCTGTTACCACGGTTCAGAAACTTGCCGGTTTGCTGAACCTTCGAAAAACCACCTTGCCGGGTGGTTTTTTCGTTTACAGGGCAAGAGATTACGCGCGAAAAAAAAGGATCTCAAGAAGATCCTTTTATAAATTAGACATCCAACCTCACAAAGAGGAATACTTAAATCATCTTGGTATATGTATCGGTCGGATTACATCAGATATAAGCCCGCACTGCCCCCTCCCCGCCAGACACCACACTTTAACCATAACACCTCGCACCTAACTCGATATGCAGCCCACCATCAAGCCTCTTTTCACATAAAAAATGACCTATAGTTAGATGGTTAGTGACCAAAACTGATATGGATAAAAGGAGCTGGCTTTGAAAAAGATTTTTGTTTCCGTGTTCGCAGCGGCAGTTGCGCTTTCAGCCCTCACCGGCTGCACGCGCACAAGCTATGCCATACACACCAATGACGGGCGCACTATTGTCAGCGACGGCAAACCTAAAGAATCAGACTCAGGCCTGCTTGGCTATACAGACGCGAATGGTGTCAAACAGCAGATCAATAAAACCGACGTTAAAGAAGTCTCCGAAATTCCGCACTGAGCATCTTCTCCGAAAAAGGCCGCTAATGTGGCCTTTTTCTTTACCTGGGGTTCTCCGCCAAAATCCCAGCAAATTGCACCACCAAAGCTAAAAGCTTCCAGGGTTGTCTAAAAAGCACAAGACATTAGAGGAAGTGCGGTTTTTATAATCAAGCCCCCCAAGAATTTACCATAACATCCGTTGCCCGCACCGCCTCAGACGCACTCAGCGCTTTTCTGACGGAACCATGACCAAAAACCACAACAAACCACCCCGGAACCCGCCAGAAACGCTCCTGTTAAATTTTAACGGCATGCATGACTATGCACCAGAATGACGGCATGCTCTTTTCACGCAAAAATCATCACCAGACGGGGAAAATCACCAGTGACCAGACAGGAATCCGCCGCCCTCAACATGGCCAAATTTATCCGCTCACAGACACTCCTCCTCCTCGAGCGGCTCGAACAGATGGATCTGGATGAGGCTGCCGGCTGCTGTGAGCACCTGCACGATCAGGCCGAAGCACTTTACACCATGCTGAACGCACAGACAGGCGAGGAAGATGCGTGAAAATCGGTGAACGGGTGCGCAATTCAGTGCGCGGCCGTGAGGCGATGGCGGGGTGTCGGGGCGCAGCCCTGACCTGGGTATTTGTGATGCCGGCGCGTGCGCGGTATTACAAATACACATCCTGTCCTGAGTGGTTCCCCGGGAACAGGCAAAAAAAAACCGGGGAGCTGCCCGGAAGGTAAGTCAAGTTAGATTAGATTACTTTCACTCATC